>JARRNV010000045.1:0-1127 GCA_037384685.1 Sulfurimonas sp. | reverse complement strand
GCCATCCAAATACGACTAAATCTCTTATTATACGTTTTGATAAAGCTATAAGAGATCTTAACCCTTCGTATTCAAAAGACCTTAACGATTCGCTTACAAAAGGGCTTAATTCTAGAACTGCTTAGATCTCTTCAGTCACCGGCCCCTGAATGGTTTTAATATTTATACTTTCTAGTCTTTGAACCTCTTCTTTTGTTTTTACGGTTGTAGCCACTAAATCAATACCGAGTGAATTTGCTATAACATGTAAAGAGTTAATTGATTCCGGTGTGAGATCTAAAAGAAATGAGATATCTGCTTTTAACATCTTAGGGCTAAGTGTTCTTAAGTATGTAAGATCACTAAATTCACTCGTATAAGAGTTTATACAAAGATCAAATCCATACTCTTTAAAGAGTGTTGCATAGCCGCTTGCAATGAGTGTATGATTTGCACAAAATGAGTTAGAGATCTCAAAAATAAGCTCTGATTTTGATCTTTTTGCATATTTTTTAAAGAGATTTTCCATATATATAAACGATGAAGCATCTTTTAAAAACTCGTTTGAGAGTCTGATCGAATAAGTGTATGGATTATGATTTTGATCATCGTTTGTAAAGAGGGTCTCTAAAATATGCATATATATTTTTGTAGAAAAGCCCAGATCGATTGCAGGTGCTATAAAGTCACCGTAGAAACATCTCTCTTTTTCATTCTCGATCATAAATGTCATAACTTTATGATTTATCTGTTTTGTATCTAGATCGACACAATCCCAAGATTTTAGTTTAAAGTTGAAGTTATCAAGTGCTTCTTGTAAGATAGAACGCCACTCATTTTTTGTTTTTGTCTCTTGCAAATTCTCTTGACTTACAAAGATCTGTCTGTCTTCACTTGCTTTTGCTTGTGAGAGTGCCTGATCTGTTCGGCTTAGAAGTTCTGAAACACCTACATTTTGTTTGTAACGGTATATACCTATATTTATATTCACATCTTGAGGTTTAAGCGTGTAGGTTTCAATAAGGGCTATAAAATCTTTATAGATATTCTGTGCTATCTGTTCTGCTTTATTTGCGTCTATTCCAGGAAGTGTTAAGCTGAACTCCGTCCCTGTCATACGTGTTGTAATGCTGTCATCAAAAAATGAT
>JARRNV010000044.1:0-8375 GCA_037384685.1 Sulfurimonas sp. | reverse complement strand
GTAAACTTGTTTTTTATAAATAAAATATCGAGTATCATCAACGCATCTAACAAAAACAATGGTTGAAGATATAGCAAATGGAATACTTTGTGCTCGTAATTTCATAAAATGAATATCATGCAAAGGAGCACTTATGGTCAATTCAGTTTCTAATAGTAGTTCCACTACTCAATCTTTAAATAAACAAACAAATAGTTCCAACTTATTAGATATCCATAATGCGAGTTTAAATGATGTAAAAAAAGTATTGGGCAATATGTACAAAAATGGAGATGTATCAATAAAAGATATGCTCCCATTTTTAAATCTTCATACAGAGCGTCTAAGTAGAGATGTAGGGCAAGAAGTTCATGTTCAATACTACGGAGAGGTTTGGGAAAAGCCAAATCAAAAGCGTGATATGTTAGCAGCTTATGAAAATATATTGAGCGAACAAATGGCTAACAATGAATCTATAGATAAAATAAATAGCACAAAAAAAGCCATAGAGCTTCTCAAATCTATAGATAAGAACACTCATGCTTCAAAATTCAGTGAAGCACTCAATAGTAACACAGAAAAACCACTTGAAGAGTATAGAATGTCAACGAGAATCACCCAAGATGTTGCTTCAACTTATTCTAAGGCATTAAATAGGTTTGATGAGGAGCAAAGAACAAGAATCACTTCGTCATTAATAAGCTTGAAAGAAGTAGATAATGAAAAATACTTAAGTGACAAAGAGATTGTTGATTTTCAAAATCTATCTACAAGAGTAAATAATTATCTAAACACGACAAATGACAATGATACGAAAGTACTTGTTGAGAACTTTTGGAAAGAGTTTAATAAACTATATAGCCCTAACAATAAATTTAATGATGTAAGTGTATCAAGTCAAGAAATTTTACAGCTCAAACAAAGCTTGAGAAGAAATATTTAACTCTATATTAAACTTTTTTCTTGTGTAGAACAGTCTAATTAAACTATTACCTTTAATTGAGTATAATCCCTTATATTTTCAAGTAAGTGGACAACTATGCTAAATTATGACGCGATCAAACCTTATCTTTTCAAATTTCAGCCGGAGAATGCACACCATATTGCAGAGTTTGTGCTTAGACTTCCAAACATTTCACAACTTCCGTTTAACTCTTTTTTAGAGTCACATTTCATAAATGATCCTATCTTAAACCAAGAGCTTTTCGGACGTACTTTTTTAAATCCTGTCGGTCTAGGGGCTGGGTTTGACAAAAATGCAACGATGATCAGAGGTATTCAAACGTTAGGATTTGGTTACACGGAGATCGGTACTGTTACACCTAAGCCACAACCCGGAAATCCAAAACCTAGAATGTTTCGCCACGTAGAAGAGAAAACCATTCAAAACGCTATGGGTTTTAACAACGACGGTGCTTTTAAAGTTGTACAGCGTCTAAAAGAGCGCTACCCGTTCTCGACACCTATCGGGATAAACATCGGGAAAAACAAGATCACACCTGAGTCTGAAGCGATCAGCGACTACACACACCTGATCAAAGCGTTTAACGGTCTTGGAGACTACTTTGTGATCAACATCTCTTCACCAAATACTCCAGGTCTTAGAGACTTACAAAACGAAGCGTTCATTACCGAGCTTTTCAAAGAGGCAAAAGCGTTAACAGATATGCCGATTTTACTAAAAATTGCTCCTGACATGACAAAAGAAGATGCCGTAGCACTTACAACACTTGCAGTTGAAAAAGGTGCAGATGGAATCATCGCGACAAATACTACGATCGACTATTCACTTGTGAAAAACCCTAAAGATATTGGGGGCTTAAGCGGTGCAGTTTTAAAAGAGAAAAGTTTTGAGATCTTTGAAGCGATCGCAAAAGAGCTTTACGGAAAAACTACACTTATCTCTGTAGGCGGTATAGATTCTGCAGAGGAAGCATACAGAAGAATCAAAGCCGGAGCATCTTTAGTGCAGGTTTACAGCGCTATGATATTTGGCGGACCTGATCTTATTATGAACATCAACAAAGGGCTTGTAGAGCTTTTAAAAGCTGATGGATACAACAACATTACCGAAGCTATCGGGGCAGACAGAAAATGATCAAAAGTCTAATCATTTTAGCACTATCGGTAACAATGATTTTTTCTTCGGACAAAGATATAACTGACAAAGAGAGTACAATGAGCAGAATGCAGACAGTCAATATGGGGGATATTCTTCCTGCATATAAAACAAAAACCTTAGATAACGGGCTTCAAGTAGTTGTAGTGCCTATGGAAAACGGAACAAATGTAGTAAGTACGGACATTTTCTATAAAGTGGGAAGCCGTAACGAGATTATGGGAACAACCGGTATAGCTCACATGCTCGAGCACATGAACTTCAAGTCAAGTAAAAATCTTCAAGCAGGTGAATTTGACAAAGAGGTTAAAAGCATCGGGGGTGTAAATAACGCTTCAACTAGTTTTGACTATACACACTACTTTATAAAGTCTAGTTCTGACAATATGAAAAAATCATTAGAGCTTTATGCAGAACTCATGCAGAACTTAACACTTAAAGATGAAGAGTTTCAACCTGAACGTGATGTTGTAACAGAAGAGCGCCGCTGGAGAACAGACAACTCCCCTCTTGGATATCTTTACTTTAAACTTTTTAATAACGCTTACGTATACCATCCATACCACTGGACACCGATCGGGTTTATGAATGACATCCGTACATGGACGATCGAAGATATTAGAGATTTTCACAAAACATATTATCAACCGCAAAATGCGATCTTAGTTGTAACTGGCGACATCGATCCTAAAAAGGTGTTCAGCGAAGCGCAAAAAGCGTTTGGTGAGATCAAAAACACTTCAGAAATTCCGGAAGTAAAATTTGTAGAACCTGAACAAGACGGTGCAAAACGAGTAACTATTCACAAAGAGAGTGAAGTAGAGATGCTTGCTATCACGTTTCATATTCCTGACTTTAAAAACGAAGATCAAACAACACTCAGTGTTATCTCTGAGATCCTTTACTCGGGAAAAAGTTCACGTCTGTATAAAAAACTTGTCAATGAAAAGAAAATGGTAAACTCTGTATATGCTTACAATATGGAAAACACCGATCCGGGGCTTTTTATATTTTTAGCAACATGTAATCCGGGTGTAAAAGCAAAAGATGTAGAAAAAGAGCTTATAAAAGAGATCAACCTTTTAAAAGAGAAAAAAGTATCTAAAAAAGAGCTTGAAAAAGTAAAGATCAATACAAAATCTGACTTTATCTATTCATTAGAGAGTTCAACAAGTGTTGCAAACCTTTACGGTAGTTATCTTGTTCGCGGTGACATTACACCACTTATAAACTATAAAGAGAATGTAGAAAAAATTACACCGAAACAAGTACAAACAATAGCAAATAAATATTTTGACTTTAGTAAGTCAACAACAGTCATTCTAAAAAAATAAAGCTTTTTTAGATATAATTGCACATTATTTTTAACAAGGAAAAATCACATGGACATAGTTACAGGTTCTTCAACCGCATTGATCACACCATTTAAAAATGGGAAATTAGATGAGCAAAAGTATGCTGATCTAATAAAAAGACAGATCAAGTACGGTATGGATGCAGTGTGTCCCGTTGGTACTACTGGTGAGAGTGCTACACTTACACATGATGAAGATATACGTTGTATAGAGATAGCAGTAGAAGTTTGTAAAGGAACTGGTACAAAAGTTCTTGCAGGTGCAGGAAGTAATGCTACGCACGAAGCTATTGAAACAGCAAAATATGCACAAAAATGTGGAGTTGATGCTATATTTTCAGTAAGCCCGTATTACAACAAACCTTCTCAAGAGGGACTTTACCAACACTATAAAGCAATAGCAGAAGCTGTACCTGACCTTCCTTTTATGCTTTATAATGTTCCTGGACGTACGGGAGTAGACATCCTTCCTGAGACTGCCATCAGACTTTTTGATGATGTAGCAAACATTTACGGTGTTAAAGAAGCTACAGGAAGCTTAGAGCGTACAACTGCCCTACTTTCTGAGAGACCGGACTTTAAAGTTTTTTCGGGTGATGATGCTATAGATTACCCTATATTAGCAAATGGTGGAGCGGGGATTACATCGGTAACATCTAACCTTATGCCTGATCTAAAATCTGAACTTGTGCGTCTTGCACTAAGCGGTGATTTTGCTGGGGCTAAGGCAATAAATGATAAACTATACCCTCTAAATAGTGTTATGTTTTGTGAGGCAAATCCTATTCCGATCAAAGCAGCAATGTATATAGCAGGACTTTTAGATACTTTAGAATATCGTCTTCCACTTGTTGCTCCAAGTGCTTAAAATATGAAAAAAATCGAAGAAGTTATGAAAAACTACGACATTAAAGGAATGTAAGAAAATGGCAGATTTTAAAGGAAAAACTCTTTTTATTAGTGGTGGTACTCGCGGTATCGGTAAAGCGATCGTATATAAGTTCGCTGAGGCTGGTGCAGATGTTGCATTTACTTATGCATCAAGTGCAGATACTGCAAATGAGATCATCGCTGATATCGAAGCAAAGTACGGAGTAAAATCTCGCGCTTACAAACTCAATATCTTAGAACCAGATACTTATAAAGATGTATTTAAAGAGTTTGATGAAGACTTCAATCGTCTTGACTTCTTTATTTCAAATGCGATCATCTCTGGTCGTGCAGTGGTTGGTGGTTTTGGTCCATTTATGAGACTTAAACCAAAAGGTCTTAACAACATCTGGACAGCTACAGTTGACGCTTTTGTTGTTGGTACACAAGAGGCTGCAAAACGTATGGAAGATGGTGGTAGCATCATCTCTATGAGCTCAACAGGTAACCTTATCTATACTCCAAACTATGCAGGTCACGGTGCAAACAAAGCTGCTGTAGAAGCGATGGTACGTTACGCTGCTGCTGAACTTGGTGAGAAAAATATCCGTGTTAATGCAGTAAGTGGTGGTCCTATCGACACTGATGCTTTAAGAGCATTCCCTAACTATGATGAAGTTCGTGCTGAAACAGAAAGAAGAAGCCCGTTAAACAGAATGGGATTCCCTGAAGATTTAAGCGGTGCTTGTAAGTTTTTATGTAGCGATGAAGCCGGATGGATCACAGGTCATACTCTGATCATCGACGGTGGAACAACATTCCAATAATTTTATAAAAGAAGGGTCCTGCCCTACTTTTACTCCTCTAACACTTTTCTCTCATTTATTACAACAAATACTATCGATATACTTACCATAACAAAAACGATGCTGTAACCAGTCGGTAGATCAAAACTATACGATCCTATAATTGCTGTAATGATGGCAACAATACCGCTTACCCAAGCTACAACCAAAGGATGAAACTTTTTTTGTACCAAGCCTATATATGCAGGGGCGATTAAAAGTGCAAAAACTACAAGTACACCGGCACTCTGAACAGAAGATGTTACGGTAAATGCAAGCATTATGAAAAATAGCAGCTCTTTTATAAACCCTTTTGTTTTTGGATAGATAAAAAACATCACTAATGATATAGGTATGTACACTGCTATGCTTGTATAAAGTTCATCTTTTGAAGTAAATAAAATATCTGCAGCACTAAGCTTAGAAAATATCTCCAACCCTTCAGCAGAATTTGCAAGGATGATCATAATAGATGAGATTCCAAGGGCATACAAAAGCCCTATAAATGCTTCTACATTTTTGAGATTTTTACTTGCCCATGCAATTGCCAAAGCAGCAAAAACTGCAAACGATAAAACAAGGAGAGTTTGGTAAGCACCATCTAAAAAGGCAACGCTTAAAGCCATACCGATTGCTGCAATCTGCCCTATAGCCAAGTCGGTAAAGATCACCCCTCTACGAATGATCTCTGTACCAAAAATCGCATGGATATACACAAGTAATATAGCCAGCGTAAACGCCGGCCAGAAGATCTCTATTATTTGCATAATCTTTCTTCTATTGTGTATAGTTTTGAGTGCATCTTTAGAACTCGGTGAAATACCCGGAAGCGGTTCAATATTTCCTACTAAAGTGTAATCATATCGTTGTAGAAAATAGTTAAATAATTGATGATATTGCACAACTTTTTTATCTTTGCACATCACCATTTTTGCATCATAATCTTTTAAGTAGCTTTCCCAATCTTGTAAAAAGCTTTGCAAGTTGTTTTCGTATGCATCTTTATTTGCATAATCAAGTAGTACTAGTTTCTTAGCAATCAATTTTGCAATTACTGCAATATTGTGCGGGTCAAGTGCAAAGTGCGGATTTCCATCTGGATGCACATCACCCTGAGCACGTGATACCACTGCAGGTTTATTGATCATGTTAATTACACCGCTTACATCTAAAAAACCTTTTGTACCGATGTTTATATTTTTATTTTGTGCACCACGAAGTAATGGCGGTAACCATCCGATCTCTAGTTGTCCACCATTAATTACAAGCAGATCAGCCTTGCGAAGTTTTGTAATCAAAGATGGTTTTGGAACTATAAAGTGTGGATCAAATTTTGAATTGGCTAAAACTTTCACTTTTACATTATTGCCACCTACCTCTTTTACGATCTCACCCAAATACGCATACGTTGTAACAACATTCACTTTTGCGACAAGTGACATAGATACAAAAAGTAGTAAAACTAAAATCTTTTTCATATATTCCTCCTAAAAATTATGTGCACCGTGTGCACCTACTGCTAGATTCATCTCAACAATAAAAGTATCTATATGTTGTCTTTGTCCATCTTCGTTAAACATAGCGTTATTGCGGTTATACTGAAGTCTAAATCTTGCAAATTCACTTGTCGTATAGTCGATCATTGCCGAGTATCTGTCAAAGTTTTTATTTGTAGTTTGAGCAACTCCGTTTGAAGTTATATCGTTTTTATCGATATTGTCATATCTGACACCCATACGCCAGTTTTGATTATACGCATATACAAGTTGTGCATAATAACCACCTTGCTTTTTAGTGGTCGGTGTTACATTAAAAGCAGTTTGTGTTGCATCGGTATACGTGTATACCTTCCCATCCATATCACGGTAAAGATACTCCCCTTGAAACGTTAAGTAAGAGTATGAATCAAAATAATGCTTGATCGTAAGATCTGCACCATATAAATAACTTCCACCTACAAATGCATGTGGCGCTTCATCTGTTAAATGGTTAATTCTGCTATCACCGTAAGCAATCGATCCTCCGTAAAGAAAAGTTGTATTGTCTAGATCAAATGAACTTTTAATATACCCTACAAGTAAATTTGGTTGATCAGGTGAACTCACAGCAATACTTTCTGGATCTCCTGCCGGTGCAATTGAACCGTTTCCATACATAGATGGATTTTTCCCTTGGAGTGCTTCAAAACCGATCATTGCATATGTATCTGTCGGAAGTGTCCATTGTACTTGTGCACCAATATCATTGATCCCATGTTCACCTAAAAATGACACATATACAAGCGGCATATCTGAAAAGTCTTGAACATGCTGATGTTGTGCATTAATACGCCCAAAATCTGATCGGAACTTTCCAACTTTTGCTTTTAATCCATACCCCAATGAAGTGGTTTCACCAAATGCCTCTTCAACCTCAAAAGCATCTTCACTTAAATGAAAAATACCCGTAAGTGAAAAATATGGATCAACGACACTTTGCAGTGCTAATTCTGCATAGTTGAAGTTAAACCCGTCTTGCGCATTAAGCGGTGCATGTGATGTTCCGTCACCATGAGAGTGTTTACCCATAATTCCATGTGCTACACCTGGAATTTCAAGGTGTGTTAACTCCTCATCTTTTTTCGATCTACTCACATAGCTTGTATCTACTATTAGCGAGATATCGGGAATATAACTCTTTTGCGAAAAACTGTTGACACTTCCTGCTAAACTTTGCTGTATAGAAGAGTCCTCATTTTGTGTTTGCTTATTTTCTAGTTTTTCAACTTTTTCAAGTAATTTTTGCGTCATTTCTTGTTGTTGTTTTAACTGAATTTTTAAAGCTTCCAGTTCACTATCTGCAAATAATGACATAGATGCAAATAACGATAAATATACTATTTTTTTGTACATAAATATCCTCTTTAATTTATAATAATTCTAATAATGTTTGTAATTTTTATAATTTAAGAGAGTTGAGGAGGAGCACGTGGGTTTACATTTGAGATATACCCTGCATTGTGCAGGGGAAAAAGCGAGATTACAATAACTTCACTAAAGTTTTCTAAATATGAAAGATATACACTTTTTAAAGGTGTGTCTGCATCTACGATCGTAGACTGGACAGTACACACCTTACAATCATTGTGCTGTTTCCCATCATGGTGATGGTGAAATGAACCCATAAGGGTTGCAACAAAGAGCACAATACCTATATATTTAGAGAAAAA
>JARRNV010000043.1:0-6603 GCA_037384685.1 Sulfurimonas sp. | reverse complement strand
CTTTCAAGGGATTAAAGTGGCTGTTCATACAGGAGGAGTAAGTCGCTTTATAGATATCTTGGGAAATGAAAACTATATTGGAGACGGTTTAAACGATTGTTCACGATATATAGAGTTTAAAAACTTTTCAATTTCAACTGTAATGATCTCAGAAGCTGCCTATAAAGAGTTAAAAAAATTTATACACTACCACAAAGATTTTGAAAAGCTTTTATTTGAGATGGAGTTCAAACGTTCAAAAGTTTATAAATTTCAAGATAAACACCATAATGAAAAAAGAGGTTATTTAGTCTGGCTCAGAAAATCAGGTATAATAACCCCTCCAAAACTCGACTTTTTATAAAGATAAAAGGAAAATAATGAGACTCACCGTAGATGAATATGCAAAACATTTTAAAATGTCCAAAGAGATGATCAACTCTAAACTCAGAGCAAAAAAATTAAATTATATCATCGAAAACGGTATTACAAAACTACAGTATCTATGGTGATCTCTTTGTACCAAAAAGAAAACCAGCAGCTCAAACAAAAAATCTCCCAACTTGAAGAGAAGATCGATAGACTTATAGATGATAAAGAACAGATGCTTAGAGATGAGATGGGTCGAATAGAGCAGGTTTATAGTAAAAAAGATGAACAACTTAAAAACATTTTGGAACTCATCAACACAAAACTTACCCTTGAAAAAGAGAATGCGACCATTCATGATGTTGAAGCTATAGCACAACAACCAAAACAACAAAACAGACTTATAGAACTCAAAGAGTATCTAAAAAATCTTGAAATAGAATCTGCACAAAGAAAAGTTATTAAAAAAAGATTTCTTAGTGCTTATGGAAGTGACATAAGAGTAATAAAACAAAACGGGAAAATCTATCTAAACCTTTCAAAATATGATTACTCTGATCTTTTAAACTAACAATCCTCTTAATTTTATAAAAGCCTCTCAAGTAAATTATGCTTGAGAGGCTTTTTTTATCAAAAATATATACGGTATCCCGTGTTTTATATATTATTTTATTTATATTTTATTAGTTTTATTTTATTTAAAATACATAATTAATTATATTTTATACTATTTTATTTATATTATCTAAAATTAAATGTATATTTAAGTATTTTATCCGTATAATCATTCCCATGCAAATTGATGACTTGTTTAACATACTTCACAACTCGGTAGAATCACAACAAAATGGTCGCAAGATCTCTTTAAAGGATATGGCTAAGTCTTTAGGGATATCTATGCGTACATACCAAGACTGGAAACTTGGTCGTGCAAAGCCTCAAGCTGCTGCTACTGTGATCAAGATGTTGGGTATGCTAGATGATGATGAGATTATTCGTGCTGTTAGAAAAATCAATAAACTAAAGGATGCTTAATGGGAGCGTTAACAAAAAAAGAGCGAGAAGCTTTAGAGGATGTATTTATCTCTATTCACTCTAAAAGTAAATTTGACCAACTTCAAGCATTGACACAAAAACTTATACATAAAACTATTAGAATTATAAAAACAAATAGTAGAAAGATAAAAAAAGGGGTGTTTTTACTCTATATAAAGAGTTTAAGCAAATAGTGCCATTAGTGACCCTTTTTACTCAAAATGAACTATTTGAAACAAAAATCACACACTTTTTCCTAAAATAATGGAAAAAGAAGAAAAATTTAAGGAAATAAACTATAAAGTACTTTTAGCTGAATTATTTTGTCTTTCCCCCATTTATACGCGGATAGGCAGAGATTCGGAAAAATTTTAATCCAAGGGTAAATTTATGAATAAGGCACAATTTGTTGAATTAGTACAAGAGTGTGGTAACTACAAAACTAAAGTAGAAGCAGAAGCAGCTATTAAAGCTTTCACTGAAGCTGTAACTGAAGCTCTAGTAAAAAAAGAAGACGTTTCTCTTGTAGGATTTGGTAGTTTTGCTGCAGCACTACAAAAAGGTAAAAGCGGTACAGTTCCAGGTACTAGTAAAACTTATACTACTCAAGATAAAATGGTTCCTAAATTTAAAGCTGGTAAAGGTCTTAAAGACCGCGTAGCAGCTGGTAAATAATCTCTTTATACCGCCTTTTCAGGCGGTATACTACTCAAATTAATGAATTTTAATCCTTTCTCAATATTTCAAAAAGACAGATCAGATCTCATCGTTCCTGACAGTATACTTGTTAAACGTATTAAATCTCTAGCAAAAAACAGTACTTTAAAAGTGTTTTCCAATACAGAGGTCTATCTACATAAACAAAGTTATCCTATTGAACTTATGCTCTATGATGATACTCGCGGTATTTATATATTTGAAATAAAGAAATGGTCTTTTGATGATCTTAAAAATGCAACTATTGAAAAAGCACAAAATCAAGAACATGCAAGTAATACATTAGCATATGACAAAACACAAGAGGTCATAAAGCGAAAATTTAATGAAATCACACATAGTGACGGTCCAAAAATCTATAATTATCTTTTAATGGAAAATTTAAGTGCCCAAGAATATGAGCATTTAGATGATTCATTTAAAGACCTTTTACCAAAAGAGAAGATCATCTTTAGTAACTCTTTAACATCAGATATCTATAAAAAGCTTGAGACCGAACCAAAAATTGAGATAAAAGATTCCAGTCAAATTCTTGAAACGCTTTTTACACAATATACAAAGCTTCGAGATGACGGCACATTTAAATTTTCTAACGATAAAGAGATCGACTTTTTAAATACAACCCTCAAAAGTACGACTCATATATCTATAAATTCACAAGATGCAAAAACTTCTCTTTTACTTTTAAAAGCGATCATTGAGATTTTTAAAAAAGAATCAAAAAAGATCATCATTATCAAACCATCTATTCTTGCAAGAGATATAGCGTATAAAAAACTTTTAGAGATTGTAGAGCATGGAATTATAGAGTTCGATATGAATACTATAGAACTTTTAACTCCACTTGAGCTTATTAATAGACATCTGCATAAACTTAAAAAGCCTATGATTCATGATATTCAAGCACTTGATCCAAAACTACTAAAAAAATCGTACGATGCGGCTGATCTTATTATGTGTGATGATGCAGTTTTACTTCATAACTCTTTTATTCAATATGTTCAGCATATACAAAAAAATAAAAAAGCACTTTTTGTGAATCTTTCAAATTCTGAGCACTTTTTAGAATATGAAACTACCGCTTCTGTAGAGTTTTTTGAAACTCATCCTTTAGCAAAAACGATGCAATTACTTCAAAAACTTTTACGTGAAAATAGCCCTGAAGATATCTTAGTAGTTTCTAATAGTGAAAATAAAGAGAAGCTCCAAGATGATTTAAAATACTTTCTTGCAGAAAACATTACAGAAGTAGAATCATCAAAAACACTTTTAGAGCACAACCTTAAAGATTTAAAACTAGCTACTTATGATGATATTTTTGAACTTAGAGCAAAACACATTATATTACTTGATTTATGTGAATATAATGAAAATCAGATAGAATACGCTTTCAATTTAGCAATGAACAGTGTTTATGTTCTTTATGATCAATCCTGCGAGATGATCAATGTGTTAAAGGAAAAGTATGAAAGTAACGAAAACTGAGCAAGAGTGGAAAGAACAGCTAACACCTGAGGAGTTCTATGTTTGTAGACAACATGGAACTGAGGCCCCTTTTTCCGGAAAATATTATGATTCAAAAGAGGATGGAATATACAAGTGTGTATGTTGTGGAGCACCACTTTTTGAATCAACTACAAAATTCAACTCGGGTACCGGGTGGCCAAGCTATTATGAACCTATCGAAGATGCTGTAATTGAGCATAAAGATATGAGTCACGGGATGATCCGTATAGAAGTTAAATGCGCTTCATGTGATGCTCACCTAGGTCACGTTTTCCCTGACGGTCCTGAACCAACAGGAATGAGATACTGCATTAACTCTGTATGCTTAACTCTTGATGAGGATCAAATATGAAAAAAATACTTATACTTTTAATCTCTTTAATAACAACTTCTCTACTTTACGCACAAAATCCTCATGTAGTCCTTGAAACAAATCAAGGCAACATTGAACTAGAACTCTTTGAAGATGCAGCACCGTTAGCAGTTAAGAACTTTACTACACATGTAAAAAATGGTTACTACAACAATTTAACTTTTCATAGAATTATTCAAGGCTTTATGATCCAAGGTGGTGATCCGACAGGTACGGGACGTGGTGGAGAATCTATTTGGGGTAAAGAGTTCAAAAATGAATATGCTCCAAATGTTATTTTTGATAAACCGGGAATACTTGCCATGGCAAATGCAGGTCCAAATACAAATGGAAGTCAATTTTTCATTACAGTAGCACCGACTCCATGGCTCAATGGCGGTTATACAATTTTTGGAAAAGTTGTTGATCAGGCTTCAATGGATGTTGTTCTGAAAATGAGTAACGTAAAAACAAATGGTAGATATGGTGGAGATAGACCGATCGAAACACAAGTAATAAAAAAAGCATACATCAAAAAATAGAGGGACACAATGGATATAGAAACTTTAAATAAGCTTGAGAAAAAAGCGCTTAAAAAAAGTGGAATGGACTTTAACCGTTTAGGTATCGCTCTATTTTTTGCAGTGGCAGTACTTACATTTAGTTTTGTTTCAAACGGAGGTATTCCAAATAACATGTTCTTGGCAATAGCAGCACTTATTGGTGCATATATGGCTATGAACATAGGAGCCAATGATGTCGCTAATAATGTAGGTCCGGCAGTTGGTTCTCGTGCAATGACTATGACTATGGCAATTATTATTGCTGCAGTTTTTGAAGCCAGTGGTGCACTTATTGCCGGCGGTGATGTTGTAAAAACTATTAAAAAAGGGATTATAGACATTTCTGCTTTCGGAGGGGATGCCGATCCGTTTATTTGGGCAATGATGGCGGCATTGCTTGCAGCTGCACTATGGTTAAACTTCGCAACGGCTCTTAGAGCTCCCGTTTCTACGACACACTCTATTGTCGGTGGTGTAATGGGTGCTGGAATTGCAGCTGCAGGATTTAGTATTGTTTCATGGTCTACTATGGCAAAAATCGCAGCTTCATGGGTTATATCTCCTATACTTGGGGGAATCATCGCAGCAGCATTTTTATTTTCTATTAAAAAAACAATTATATTTAAAACAAATAAAGTGGAATCTGCAAAAAAATATGTCCCTTTTTATGTTGCTATTATGGCATGGGCTTTTGTAACTTACTTAACATTAAAAGGGTTTAAACATATATGGCCGAGTGTTCTTAACTTTTTAAATAAACTACCTCTTATAAATATCGAAATTACCGATAAACCGACTTTTATTACTGCACTTATTTTTGGTGCAATTGCAGCAATTGTTGTTTATATGTTTGTAGTAAAACGTATTACGAAAAAAGAGTTTGACGATAAAGATGAATCTGTAAATAAACTTTTTACCATTCCACTTATCTTTTCAGCTGCATTGCTTAGTTTTGCTCACGGTGCAAACGATGTTGCCAATGCTGTAGGACCATTAGCAGCTATTAGCGATGCTGTTGTAAACGGTGGCGTATCATCTAAAGCATCTATTCCTCTTTGGGTTATGGCTGTCGGTGCGATTGGTATAGCTCTAGGACTTATGCTATATGGTCCAAAGCTTATCAAAACTGTTGGAGCAGAAATTACGGAGCTTAACCAAGTAAGAGCTTTTTCTATCGCTATGGCTGCTGCAATTACCGTAATTATTGCTTCTCAACTCGGTCTTCCTGTAAGCTCGACACACATAGCTATCGGTGGTGTTTTTGGAGTAGGTTTTTTAAGAGAATATTTACATGTTGCATCTAAAGAGCAACACCCTGTAGAAGAAGATTTACAAATCTTAGAAGATGAAACTGCCACTTTAAATGCGTATAAAGCGGAGCTTTCTACTTTAGAGAAAAAAGATGGTAAATCTAAAGCTGATTATGAAAGAATTGTAGAGCTTTATAAACTTATAGCCAAAGAGGAAGATCTTTTAAAATCGACAAAAAAACATATTAAAAAGATTGAAAAAGTACAGTATGTGAAACGTGACACTGTTAAGAAAATTATTGCTGCATGGCTCATTACAGTACCAGCAGCAGCTTTGATTGCAGCGGTTCTTTTCTATGCAATTAAAGGGATTATGATCTAATCATAGCTCTTTATACGCGACTACTTTATTTCGTCCTGTAGATTTTGCTTTGTAAAGTGCTTCATCTGCTTTAGCAATTAGATCTTCTAAGAATATTTTTTTATCTATTTCAGCTACACCAAAACTTGCAGAAATATTTCCTACAACTTTAATCTCTAAAGATGCTATCTTATTTCTTAATTTTTCAGCTATAACAACTGCTTGTTCTATCGAAGCAGTTGGCAAAAGTACAACAAACTCTTCTCCACCCCATCTACATACTATGTCGATCTCTCTTATTTCACCTTTTAAAAGAGCTGCAACTTCTTGTAAAACAACATCACCAATATTATGTCCAAATCGATCATTTACTTGTTTGAAATAATCAATATCTAGTATTAACAATGACATTACCCCTTCTCTTTGCAAAGGAGTAGCAAGTGAAGAGTTAAAAAGCTGTTTAAATTTATA
>JARRNV010000042.1:0-6148 GCA_037384685.1 Sulfurimonas sp. | reverse complement strand
CACTCGCTGTATCAAAGTACACATCACCCTCTGTAGTTTTATATGCGTGACCTTTATCTATAAGATTTTGGATCATGGCATACATAGCTTCAAGATTTTCAGTAGCTTTAGGTTCAAGATCGGGGCGTTGTACACCTAAAAGTGCCATCTCTTTATGAAATGCTTCTGTGAAAAAGTCTGTGATCGTTTTAATATCTTTTTGTTGCTCTATAGCTTTTTTTATGATCTTATCATCTATGTCGGTGATATTTCTAGCATAGGTAACATCAAGTCCGTTTGCACGAAGTACACGTGTTAGCAGATCAAATACAAGAGCAGACTTTGCATGTCCTAAATGGGCATCGTCATATACTGTAGGTCCACACACATAAAGTGTAGCTTTTCCCTCGACTAATGGAATAAATTCTAGTTTTTCTTTTTTAACAGAGTCATATAAATGCACCGATAAAATCCTTGAAAATAAGTAATAAAATAGTAAAAATGCTACTGCTTAACAGCAGGTAAATAAGGTATTTTGATCGAATTATATCTAAAAAGTTTTTGAGCCCGAAAACTTTAACGGTCAAGATAAAACTCACAAACCCTCCGATCGTAGATGCAAGAGCCAGTCCGCCAACCCCTAAAGGTTGTATGAATGCAAGTGCAGAAACTACGTAAGCTACGAGTGAAGCAGTGGCAATTTTAGCAGCACTGAGTTGCATCTGTTTTGCATAAAGCCAAAGCACTAAAAGTTTTTGCAGTCCAAAAGGGATAAGCCCAATGAGATACATCATAAGTACATAGGAAGTGTTTTGTGTATCGTTTGCATCAAAAGCACCGTGTTCAAACAGAAGCCACGTGATCTCACGAGAGAGAATAACACCCCCAATTGTGCTAAAAGTTAAAAGAAATGTTAAAAACCAAAACGCTTTTTTCAGGTTTACAAGTGCAGTGGCTTCATCATTGTTTTTCAGATAGCGTGCAACACGAGGGAAAAGTGCGATCGAGGTTGCTATGGCAAAAAGAGCAAGGGGGAGTTGAAAAATTCTGTTTGCATAGTACAGGTAAGAGATGCTTCCCGTGATCAAAAATGAAGCTAAAAACGTATCTAAAAATGCTGAAACCTGAGCGGTAGAGTTCCCCCACATTGCAGGAAAAAATTCACGTCTAAATTTTGATGTATCTTTTTGTACTTCAGTATTTTTTTCTTTCAGACGCCCAAATCCGCCAAAAGCTATCTTGAAAAGTCCTAGTTTTTTGATCGCAATTATATGTACCAAAAGTTGTAAAACTCCACCGATTACAACACCGAAACTCATGTAATAAACTACTGTACTATCACTTTTTTCTTGCGCTAAAAGTAAGGCAACAATAAGTGAGATGTTAAGCAGAGCCGTGGCAAAGGCAGTTGTAGCAAAATGGTTTTTGTATTGAAGCATTCCACTTAAAAAGGTCATAGCAAATATAAGTGGCAGATACCAAAAGTTGATCGCTACATACGGTGCTGCAATGTCGATCGTCTGGCTTGAAAATCCGACTGCGATCGCTTTGGTAAAAAGCTCCGGAACAAGATTGACCAAAAGGGTAATAATTAAAATAATTGAGAGAAAGATTAGAAAAATATTTGCAGAGAACAGAGCTTTCTTTTTAGCTCTTGCAAAAGCAGGAATAAAAACCTGCGTAAATGCCCCTTCAGCAAAGATACGACGAAAAAGATTAGGGAGTTTAAAAGCGATGAAAAAGATGTCTGAATAGATGCTTGCACCCAAAGTTGAGGCTGTAAGTAGATCTCTAACAAACCCTAAAATTCTTGAAAATAGTATTCCAAAACTATTGGTGAAAATTGCTTTAAACAAGGTACTTCTTTGTATTTTTACATAAGTTTAACAAAAATTTGGTTAAAATATAGTGCTTTAAAATTTAAAATCTAATTTAGCAGGTTGGTCAATGGCACTATTTGGTTCTAAGAAGAAAGAACAATCTTTGAAAAAAGTTCGTCCTACTGTTGTAAGAACACAAAATATTGCAAAAGAGATATTTAACCTTGCAAAATCTTACGATGCTGATCCTGAGCAATTAGACTTTAATCTTCTTGGAGTACAAACATATACACGTGTAGTAAAAGATTCTAAAGAGAGTGAGTGGGAAGAGATTCATGCTGATAAACTTTATGAATTAGACGATGAGTCAACACTCTTAAATCCAGAATTTCAAATAAAACAAACATACGAAATAGAGATATTTTCAATATCGAAAGATGATCCAAATACTTTTAAAGATTTTAAGTGTGCTGTTGGTGCAAACGCTACAAAGTGTAAAGTTTACTTGAGTGTTGCTGCTGGTTCTAAACTTACTTATGAAGAGAAGCTAGAGCATAACTTAAAACTGCTCATAAATAAAAAGAAAATCCGTGCAGGAATACTTATTGGTATATTTGATGAGATGGTTGATGACCTTGTCTCAAAACTTTCTGCTTCTGCTCGTATAAACAATGTATATGAGTTTGAACAGGCACAAACATATCTCATAGCTGAAGGTTTTGAACCAACTGCTACCATCAATGATGCCTTAGTTCTTCATTATGAGAACAATAAAGATCTTAATGAGAATGAAAAGGTAGATTATTCTTCAAGAGGTTTTATACAAAGTGTTAAAGAGGGTGAACTTCTTATAGAGTATGTGAAACCTAAAAATGGAAAGTACGGGCGTAATTGTCGTGGAGAGTTCATGACACCTACTGAGCCAGTTGTAGCAAATGAACCAGCTTTTAGTGTTGAAGATACCATAAAGGTTGAAGAGACACCAGAATCTATAAAGTACATAGCAAAAGAAAATGGCTATATAGCTTTTGAAGATAATAAATACATTATCAAACAAGATGTAGATGTTTCAGAGATCAGTTTCAAAACTACCGGTTCAATTTCAAGTGGAGTTGATTCGGATGTAAATATTTCAGTAAAAGAGAGTGATGCGGTTAAAGATGCTATAGGTACAGGCATGACCGTAGAGGTAACTGAGATCGATATTGACGGAAATGTCGGATCAAATGCAACAGTAATCGCTAAACGAGCTACCATAGGCGGACAAACACATCAGTCCGCATTTGTAAAAGCTGATGAATTGGATATAAATGTTCATAAAGGAAAAGCTGAAGGGAAAAATATTCACATTACCAGATTAGAACACGGTACTGCTAAAGGTGATACGATTAAAGTTACACAGGCTTTAGGCGGAAATCTTTTTGGACAAAATATCAATATTGAGATCTGTACATCACATGTTAAAGCAACAGCTACACATCTCATAGAGATACAAAAACTTCATGGAAGTGAAAACACTTTTATAATCGATCCAATGTTAAATGACGATGTTCAAAAAGATGCACAAAATAATGAAGAGACTATTAAGCAGTTAGAGGTAGAAATCCGTGATCTTAAAAAAGAGGGTGAACACTATAGCAAGTTGGTAAAAGATGGGATGTCGGCTTTTTTAGATATTAAAAAAAGACTCGTCCATTATAAGAAAAATGGTGTGAAAATGCCTGACGCATTTGTAAAAAAATATAAGCAGTTTCAAGCTAC
Organism: Sulfurimonas sp.; assembly: GCA_037384685.1. Lineage (GTDB taxonomy): Bacteria > Campylobacterota > Campylobacteria > Campylobacterales > Sulfurimonadaceae > Sulfurimonas. Next base: position 2,588 of record JARRNV010000042.1, on the reverse strand, counting down.
ACAAGATCATCTTAAAAAAATTGAAGACAAGTTAATAACACAACAAGATCGTCTGAATCTTTTAAGTGCAAAATCTTCTACATATCAAGATAATATTTTTGATGCGAGAATTATAAATAAAGGGGAGTGGATAGGTTATAACGAGATCAAGTTTAAGCTTGTCGATCCTCCAATAGAGTTAACGTACAAACCGGCAGAAAACTCAGAAGCAAAAGTTTTTAGTGTAATAGAATCAGAAGATGGTGAATACAGCATCAAAGCAACAGTAGAATAGAGAAGGAAAGAAAGTTTTTAAATGATAGTTGGATTAAAAGGTGAAGTTGTTCACAAGGAACCTAGTTTTTTACATATAGATGTAAATGGTGTGGTGTATGAGGTGTTTATATCTCTACAAACGTTTTCTGCATTACCAAAAGAGAAGATTTCGATCTTTACGATGCAGATCTTTCGTGAAGATGCACAGCTGCTATTTGGCTTTTTAGATATTGCCGAAAAAAAGATGTTTGAAAGACTCATTAAGATCAACGGAGTGGGACCAAAAGTAGCTATGGCAATTTGCTCAACGTACACTCCTTCACAATTTGCAGTAGTTATAAATAATAATGACATTAACGGCGTTAAAAAAGTTCCGGGAATTGGACCTAAGAGTGCAGGACGAATACTCGTTGAGCTTAACGGTTTCGATACGGAACTTTTAGCACAATCAAACGGTGATGCAACAAGCGCAAATACACAAGCGTATGCACAAGCAAGTGAAGCGTTAGAGGCATTGGGATTTAAGAAAGACAAAATCTCTAAAGCACTCTCTTCGTTAGATGAAGAAGATACATCTGCCCTTGTAAAAGGTGCTTTAAAACTATTACAAACAATTTAAAAAGGATAAATATATTGAAATTAACTATATTATTTGGTGGCGCTAGTTTTGAACATGAAATTAGCATAGTAAGTGCGATAACATTAAAAGAGAAACTAACAAATTTTGACTTGACTTTTGTTTTTTGTGACAGTGATCATACTTTTTACCTCATAGAGGCTTCAAAGATGAAAGCGGTAACATTTTCAAAAGGTGAATATAAAAAGATGCCTACACTTGAGTTATCTCAAGGTGCATTTGTTCAAAAAGGGATGTTTGGTAAAAAACAGTTTAGCGATATAGTTTTAAACCTTATTCATGGCGGTGACGGTGAAGACGGAACAATATCTTCACTTTTAGATTTTTACTCGATCAAGTATATCGGTCCGCGTACAGATGCTTCTGTTTTTTCTTACGATAAAGTGTATACAAAGTATTTATGTGAAGCTATTGATGTAAAAAGTGTACGTTATGAGGTTTTAAAAAGATCAGAACATAAAGATATTACTATGGCTTACCCGCTTATCGTAAAACCTGCTCGTTTAGGGAGTTCGATAGGTGTCACAATTGTAAAAGATGAATCAGAGATGGATTATGCACTCGATACTGCTTTTGAATTTGATGATACCGTTATAGTTGAGCCATTTTTAGAGGGAGTTAAAGAGTATAATCTAGCTGGATATAAAGCAGCAGATGAGATCAAGTTCTCAATTGTTGAAGAGCCTCAGAAAGAGGAGTTTTTAGATTTTGAGAAAAAATATATGGACTTCTCACGCTCTGAGCAAGTTTTAAAAGCTGAGATCCCAGAGGAGCTTGTACTTAAACTGCAAACAAACTTTAAAAAAGTGTACGATGGGCTTTTTGAGGGTGCACTTATTCGATGTGACTTTTTTGTTCATAATGATGAGGTGCTTTTAAATGAGATCAATCCAATTCCGGGCAGTATGGCAAACTATCTTTTTGAGGATTTTGCAACTGCTTTAGAGGAACTCTCAACCTCTTTACCACAAAAGAAACGAATAGCTTCAAGTTATGAATATATCCATTCTATTTCCAAAGCTAAAGGGAAGTAGATGGCAGTAAAGTCGATTCAGCATAATCAGCACACTTTTGATATTAGTTATGAAATTGTAAACCCGAGTGCTAAACTAGACCTAATTATTTTACATGGTTGGGGAAGTAACAAAGAGTTGATGAAACAAAGTTTTGGCAAATCTATGGATGGTTTTAGACATATTTACATCGATCTACCTGGATTTGGAAAATCAACATGCTCTATGGCGCTTACAACTGCTGATGTTGCAAGAATTGTAGAGCTTTTAATGATCCATATGAATGCTTCAAAAGATATTATCATAGGGCACTCTTTTGGTGGAAAAGTTGCACTTTTACTAGAGCCTAAGGTATTGGTACTTTTATCGAGTGCGGGTATTTATGTCTCAAAATCATTAAAAGTTCGTGCAAAAATTTTACTCTTTAAAGCATTGAAAAATCTTGGATTTACGAAACTTCGTGAGCTTTTTGTAGCAGATGATGCTAAAAAACTGAGTGAGCATATGTACCAGACATTTAAAAATGTAGTGGATGAAGACTATAGTGATGATTTCTCAAAATATGAAGGCAAAGCTTTAGTTTGCTGGGGTGAAGAAGATACTGCAACTCCTTTGAGCTCTGGTGAAAAAATAGCATCACTGATCCAAGACTCAGAACTTTGTGTATATGGAGGGGACCATTA
>JARRNV010000041.1:1848-8045 GCA_037384685.1 Sulfurimonas sp. | reverse complement strand
ATAATTTCGGCATTATGTGATTTTGCAATTTCTACAAACTCCTCTACAGAGATGCCCCGTGTATCGAGCATCTCTTGATCACATAGTGCATAAAGACGCATTTTAATCTTTTTTTAGTAATGTTAAGAGGTCTGAGAGAGTCTTTTTAAGCTCGTTTCTATTTACGATCATATCGATAGAACCTTTTTCTAGTAAGAACTCAGCTCTTTGGAAACCATCAGGAAGTTCAGAACCGATAGTTTGCTCAATTACCCTCTGTCCGGCAAAACCAACTAATGCACCCGGTTCAGCAATAATAATATCGCCTAATGTTGCAAAAGATGCAGATACGCCACCCATTGTTGGATCTGTGAGTACTGAGATATAAGGAAGATTATGCTGTCCTAGTTTTGCAAGTGCAGCTGATGTTTTAGACATCTGTAATAGTGAGAATGTACTCTCTTGCATTCTAGCCCCACCTGAAGCAGAGAAGATAATAAGTCCACATTTATTTGCAATTGCACGATTTACCGCACGTACAATCTTTTCACCCTCAACAGATCCAAGCGATCCACCCATAAATGAGAAGTCAAATATTACAACTTCAACAGGTACAGAGTTCATACTACAACTACCGCTCACTACTGATGATTTTCTACCCGTTTTTGCAAACCCCTCTTCAACACGTTTTGTATACGGTTTTGAGTCAACAAATTTAAGCGGATCGATAGGTTCTAATGAAGCATCATGTTCAATAAATGTACCTTCATCAGCTAAAAGTGATATACGCTCTTTTACACCTATACGGATGTGAAATCCACATTTAGGACATACGTAGTTTTGATTTTCAACCTCTTTATAATACATTAAAGAGTGACAAGATTTACATTTTATCCATTGAGCAGATGCTTCAACTTTTTCAGGTTCTTTTGTCTGTGATGATCTAGTAAAAAGGTTTAATAAATTCAAAAATATATCCTTAAATTATAATAGTGGCGAATTATAACAAATTTATACTTAATAACCGAAATTTTTAAGTAGGATAGTTTTTAAATACTTATATATCTCCAGAAGATGGAGATATATTTTAGTTTAGAAGAGATTCAACAATACTACGCGCTGCTTCACGTCCGTCATAAGCAGCAGTTACAACAAGATCAGCACCACGGAAACAATCCCCTCCGGCAAATACGCCCGAAGTTGATGTCTCATGTGTCTCATCATTGATAACGATACCACCCCATGAGTTTGTTTCGATTCCATTTTCTGCTAAGAAAGAAGGCACTACAGGGTCAAAACCGAGTGACATAATTACAACGTCTGCACTTACACGGAATTCACTCCCTTTTAACTCTTCCATTCTTTGACGACCCGATTCATCTTTTGCACCAAGCGATGTTTTTATAACCTCTACAGCTATCGCTTTACCGCTATCGTTTACAATGATCTCTTTTGGTGATACTTGGAATGTAAAATCAACACCCTCTTCTACAGCATTTTTATACTCTTTCTTAGATCCCGGCATATTGTGTTCATCTCTACGATACAAACACGTAACAGAACGAGCACCTTCACGTTTAGCTGTACGTAAACAGTCCATTGCCGTATCTCCACCACCGATAACTACGACATTCAAGTCTTTAAAATCAAACTTTTTATCGTAATCAATTTTAAAGTTTTTCTTTTGAATGTTTGTTAAATAATCCATTGCAGCATATACATTTGGAGCTTTCTCACCTGAAATTCCCGCAGATTTTGGTTTTGTAGCACCAATACCTATAAACATAGCATCATGCTTGTCTGCAATCTCTTCAAAAGTGATATCTTTGCCTACTTCACAGTTAAGTACTAATTCTAAACCTGCTTCTTGAAGGAATTTTACACGGTGATCAACTATTTTTTTATCAAGTTTAAAGTTAGGGATACCGTATGTTAAAAGTCCTCCCGCACGATCTGATCTTTCATACATAGTTACGGCAATTCCTGAACGAAGCAGGTATGTTGCAGCAGAAAGACCAGCAGGACCGCTACCGATAACTGCTACTTTTTTATCTGTTGTAATTCCAGGGAAATCAGGTTTTAATCCCGCTTTAAATCCCTCTTCATTAATGTGTGTTTCAACAGAACCGATTGTGATCGCACCATGCCCGTCATTAAGCGTACAATCCCCTTCACATAGTCTGTCATGTGGACAAACTCTTCCCATAACTTCCGGAAATGGAGATGGCTCATTTGAAAGCTTAAATGCAAACTCAAGATCTTTCTCACTTACAGCTTTTAACCATTGTGGAATGTAGTTATGAAGTGGACATTTGTTTAAACAATACGGATCACCACACTGAATACATCTGTCACTTTGACTAGCTGCATCGTACGGTCCGAAAACTTCGTAAATCTCTTTAAAATCTTTTGTTCTTTCTACTACTAATCTTTTCGTTGGATCGATTCTTTCTACTGATAAAAATTCTCTCATATTAATCTCCATTCTCTAAGTTAAGAGGAAGTTTTGTTAAGTTTTTCGGTTTAACTAACCAGAAGTTTCTTACCTCTACTCTGAAGTTTTCTAAAATTGCTTTTGCTTTTTGACTTCCTGTCTCAACTACATAATCTTTTAGTAAACGTTTGAGGTAATGTCTTGCTTCATCACCCTCATCCGTATCGATTCTAACAGCTTCTACTAGCTCATGGTTCACATTCTCAATAAACTGATGCTCTTCATCATAAACAAATGCAACACCACCTGTCATACCTGCACCGAAGTTAATACCTGTTTTTCCAAGAATAGTGATCACACCACCTGTCATATACTCACATGCATTATCTCCCGTACCTTCAACGATAGCTAAAGCCCCGGAGTTTCTAACTGCAAAACGCTCACCAACACTTCCGGAGATATACACTTTACCACCTGTTGCACCATAAAGACACGTATTACCACCGGCACCAAACGCTTCACCTTCATTTTTAGAAGTGATAATGATTTTACCACCGTGCATACCTTTACCGATATAGTCATTTGCTACACCATTTAAGTAAATAGAGATACCATTGTTTAAAAATGCTCCAAGTGCTTGACCTGCTACACCTGTAAGGTTTAATTTGATCGTATCAGGTTTAAGCCCTTCATCACCGTAATACTCAGCAATTTCACCAGAGATTAAAGTACCGAAACTTCTATTTAAGTTCGTGATCTCTGAATCAATTTTAACCGGATGATCAGGATGTTTAATAGCTTCTCTCGCTTGTTTTAAGATCTCTTTTTCAAAACTATTGTCATCAAACGGAGGGTTTGTTGGTTGTTGACATGTATTTACACCCTCTTCTTGGTGTAATACAGCTGAGAAGTCAAATTTTTGTGCAAACTCATCCTCTTTTACTTTTAGAAGGTCTACACGACCGATCATCTCTTCCATAGTTTTAAAACCAAGCTCGGCCATAATAGTACGAATATCTTCAGCAAGTAAAGTAAAGTAGTTGATCACTTGCTCAACCTTCCCTTTAAAGAACTCAGAACGTAGTTTTTCATTTTGCGTAGCAATACCTACCGAACATTTATTTACATGACAAATTCTAAGCATTTTACAACCAATAATTGCAAGAACACCTGTACCGAATGCATAAGACTCAGCACCAAGTAAAGCAGCTTTAACAACATCTAAACCAGTTTTTAAACCACCGTCAGTTTGTACTTCAACTAAACCACGTAAATTATTCGCTTTAAGTGCATTGTGAGCTTCTGAGAGACCAAGTTCCCATGGGTTACCTGCAAACTTAATAGATGTAAGTGGAGCAGCACCCGTACCACCATCACCACCAGAGATAATGATTTTATCTGCGTACGCTTTTGCAACACCCGCTGCAATTGTACCCACACCGATAGTAGAAACTAGTTTTACCGCAATTCTCGCTTTAGGGTTTGCTTGTTTTAGGTCAAAAATAAGCTGTGCTAAATCTTCGATCGAATAGATATCGTGATGTGGCGGAGGTGAAATTAGTGTAACACCCGGAACCGTATGAAGAAGATTTGCAATAAGTCCAGTAACTTTGTGACCTGGAAGCTGTCCACCCTCACCTGGTTTTGCACCTTGAGCAACTTTGATCTGAATCTCTTCTGCACTTCTTAAGTATTCAGGAGTAACACCAAAACGTCCGGAAGCAACTTGTTTAATCTTAGAAACTCTATTTGTTCCAAAACGAGCTTTATCTTCACCACCTTCACCTGAGTTTGATTGTCCACCGATAGTATTCATAGCAATTGCTAAAGTCTCATGAGCTTCAGGTGAAATTGAACCTAAACTCATAGCAGCCGAAACGAAACGTTTAAAGATCGCTTCTTTTGGCTCAACTTCAGAGATATCAATAGGTTTTCTGTCAGATTTTAGATCGAAGAAATCACGAATAAACTTCAAACCACGTTTATTTACAAGTGCTTTTAATTTTTCAAAGTCTTCAGTTTTTCCACTGTCAACTGCTGCATGAATTGCATGGATCACAGATGGACCGAAATCATGGTGTTCTTGTTCTGTATAGAACTTATAAAAACCACCGATATTCAGTGGGAAAATTTTCTTGAAACCACCATCTTTAAATGCAGATTTATGAAATTTTTCAATTCTTGCATCAATATCTTCGTACGTTAAACCAGGTACTGCAACATTTGATGTTTCAAAACAATCTTGTACGATTTCACGAGAAAGTCCCATAACATCGAATAATCCAGAGTTTCTGTATGAAGCGATCGTAGCGATACCCATTTTTGACATTATTTTTAAAAGCCCGCCATTAAGTGCAGAATGTGCTGCTTTTAATGCATCTGATTGCTCAATGTTACTGTTTTTACTACGAGTTAACTGATCAGCAACTGTGCTAAATAGAAGGTTTGGATACACTGCACTAGCACCGTAACCAAGTAAAACAGCAGCAGCGTGAGAGTCTGTTACCTCACCTGTTACTGCAACAATCGATGCAAGGTGACGAATTTTTGCTTTTAAAAGTGCAAAATTAACACGCCCCACAGCCATTGCCATTGGAATAACTTTATTTTCGGCACTAAACTCTTTATCGTCTAAGATAACGATTCTCGTACCTTCATTTTTAACTGAGTCTATAATCGTTTCAACTAAAGTATCTAAAGCAGCTCTTAACTCACCCTTGTATGCTGTTGAAAATGTTTTATTTTTATAGAAGCTTTGGTAGCTTGGAGACTTCTCATCACCGAATGATTTTAAAACTCTTAATTTTTCAGCCGTTATAATCGGAGAAATAGATTTGAGTCTATGTGCATGAGTAGGGATCTCGTTTAAAATATTATGTGTTTCACCAAAACCTGTATTTAAACTCATAACAACTTTTTCACGAATCGGATCGATCGGCGGATTTGTTACCTGAGCAAATTTTTGCTTGAAGAAGTCTGTAAAGTTTCTTTGTTTTGTTGAGAAAGCAGCCATTGGTGTATCATCACCCATAGAACCTGTAGCTTCTTTTCCATCAGCAACCATTGGCTCAATAACTTGTTCAATAACTTCTTGAGTGATATTAAAAAACTTTTGTCTACTGATAAGCTCATCACTCTCAAGAGTTTCAATATTTCCATATTGATCCTCTACATGTTCTTGGAGATAGATCATATGCTCATTTAACCATTTCATATACGGGTTTGATGATTTTAAATAGTTATCGATCTCATCACTTTTTAAAAGTTTCCCATATTTTAGATCAAGTCCAATCATTTGACCTGACTGAAGACGTCCACGCTCTTTGATCTCATCTTCTGCAATATCGATAACACCATACTCAGAAGCGATTAAAAGATTGTCATCTTTTGTTACGATATATTTAGATGGACGAAGACCATTTCTATCTAGTGCACAACCGATATATCTACCATCAGTTACAGAGAATGCTGCCGGACCATCCCATGCTTCAAATACAGTTGAGTGATACTCGTAAAATGCACGAAGTTCAGGATCCATATGTGGAGCATTTTGCCATGCTGAAGGGATAACTGCACGAACAGCTTTAAAGAAATCCATACCGTTTACAAGTAAAAACTCTAAAAAGTTATCTGCACTAGCAGAGTCTGATGCACCTTTTTGTAAGATAGGTAAAAGTCTTTGGATCTCTTCGTTGCTAAATACTTCCGATGTAATAGATTCTGATTTAATCTCTACATTGATACGGTTACCCTCTACAGAGTTAATTTCACCATTGTGCGCAAC
>JARRNV010000041.1:0-1807 GCA_037384685.1 Sulfurimonas sp. | reverse complement strand
TGATTCATCCGTTAAATCTTTATAGAACTCTTTGATATGCGTCGGCATAACAAGACCTTTATACGATAACACTTTTGAACTCATAGAAGCGATATAAAAGTTTTTATCATCAATAAGCTGATGTTCAACCTCTTTACGAGAAAGATACAACAATGCATCAAATCTGTTTGTAGCCATAATAGAGTTTGGCACTATAAACATCTGTACAATATTTGGCAAACTCTCTAATGCTTGTTCCCCTAAAGCTTTTGTATCTACAGGAACTTCACGACGAAGTACAATTTTTAAGTCGTTAGCTACACATATTGCTTCCATTGCGTCTAAATGTTTTATATCTTTTGTAAATACAGATGCAACTGCAAACTGTTTTGGTAACTCTACACCATTTTTATTTGCTTCTTTTCTAATAAACTCTTCTGGCATAGAAAGTAAAAGTCCACTTCCATCCCCAGTTTTTCCATCAGCAGCAACTGCACCACGGTGCATCATACGCTCCAATGCTGTAATCGCATCATTCAATACCTTGCGAGATGGCTTATTTTTTATATTTGCAACAAGTCCAAATCCACAGTTATCTTTAAATGATCGTAATAAATCATGATGTTTTACCATTTTCACTCCAAAATTATTAAATTTTATACAAAAAAAGTATAAATTTAATCTCTTTTTAAGAAAGATTATCTTATTTAGAGATTTAAGCGTATATATTGTACAGAAATGTTAATTAAACTTTTATTAGAAATGGAATAATTTTTGTATAATTTCAAAAATATGTAGCGTTAGGAAGCAGTTTATGCAAGGTTTTATTGTAAATCTTAATCGTGTTAAAGAGGAAGATTTAATAGTTACTATAATATCGAAAACAAACTTAGATACCCTTTATAGATTCTATGGCGCGCGCCACGGGATGATCAATATAGGTTTCAAGATTGATTACGAGATCGAAGATTCGTCAAAGTCAACTATATCAAGACTTAAAGATGTGATCCATATAGGGTACAAATGGATCAATAATACTACAAAACTAAGACTATGGCAGCAGTTTGTTTCATTATTTCATCAGCACCTGAGTGAAGCTGAAGAGTTAAGCAGTTTTTACTTTGATCTCTTAGAGGAGGCTTCTAAACAATGGGATAAACAAAATCCTAAAAGAATTGCTATAGAGCTTTATATAAAATTATTAGAATTTGAGGGGCGTCTTCATCATCAACAAATATGTTTTTTATGCTCAAATAAAATAGATGAAGACCCTTCAGTAATTCGTGCTTTTCTACCAACCCATTTTCACTGTAATAAAACAATGACTATAAATCAAAAAGGGTTGCAAGAACTTTATAAGAATAAAAGCTCTCTATTTTTAAACGATAAAGAGATCGACAGACTCTGGGACGTACTTATCGAAGGGCTTTAGGCTTTTCGAGCTACTAAAGAAGCCACTCTCGTTTTTTCACCACGTAAATTAATATCATCTTTCTCTTCGTAGTAAATAATATCTAATCCAATGAATGAATGTAAAAGTTCATTTTTTCTTAATAAAAACTCTGGATTGGCAGGATTATTAAAATCTCCATGAGCAACTATAAAAGTTTCATAAACAAGTATACCTCCACTCTTAAGAGCATCTTTTATTTGTGGGTGTAAACGTCTACTTAAAAAATTGATATTTGTTATGAGATCGTAACTATTTGCTTCAAGATTATATGTATCTAAATCTGTTTCGATCTTATTTATTTTTGGGTCATCTTTTACTTGTGAGAGTGCATAGTCACTGATATCTACAGCATCAACTTCAAAACCTTTTTCAGCC
>JARRNV010000040.1:0-11433 GCA_037384685.1 Sulfurimonas sp. | reverse complement strand
GACAAATATTTATAACCCTAAAAATATTTACGCTATAGAGCCTGATGAAACATTTGGTGTTATGGGAGCTTTATATACAAGGTATATCGATCAAACATCACATATAAGCGGTATAGTCTCAGTCGATCGAGACAATAAACTGCAATATGCACTCAGATATAAAACCTTTTTAGATGTAGCAGACTTAGCCCTTGATCTCATAAGCAGTGATACAACGAAAATGGTTGGTTTTGAGATCGATGGAAGTTTACAAGGCAGCGGCATTGGAGTGCGAAGTGAAGGGGCATACTTTGATGATAATATATCAAATTTTTTTCAAGGAATAGTGGGAATTGACTACGGTTTTGAAGATGGGCTTACAGTGGTTGTTGAAACACTTTACAGCTCTAAAATATTTAGTGCACAAGAGGTCGCAAATAATTACGATGCAAAAATAGTACAAAATATGGTTGGCTCACATTATTATGGTGCACTTTCTTTAAGTTACCCTTTTACTATCTATCTCGATGGCTCTTTTGTATATATCGAAGGGTTTGATGGGGAGCGATCACGATTTATTTCACCACAGCTCACTTACACACTTAATGACTACAACAGTATAACAATCTCGGCAATGTTGTATGATACAGATAAAGCGAGTACATATAGTGGAGATTTAAACAGGTACTATCTAAAGTGGAGTTTATCGTTTTAATAAGTGAGAATAAGAAAATTACTAACAATAATCAGTAAAAATTCAGATGATTTGTTCTATTATGGTGTTTAGTTCATATATATAAAGGAGGCCAAATGAAAAAGATTGGTATATTATTAGCAAGTTTATTATTAGCAACGACGGTATTTGCTGCCCAAAAAGGGGCATTTTTTGCAAACATAACTTCTTCAAGTATTCATAAAGCAACGATGGCAACGAAGATGTCATTTATGTTTCAAAAAGATGGTCATGCTACAACAGTTTTTTTAAATGACCAAGGTGTTATGATTGGTGCAAAAACACATAAAGAGTATGCAAAAGCGCAAAACAATCTTAAAAAATTTATTAAACAGGGTGGAACTGTTTTAGTTTGCCCAATGTGTTTAAAATACTATAACGTAGATCCAAAAGATCTCATTGACGGTGCACAAATTGCAAATCACCAGGCAGTGGAAGCTGCTATATTCGCGCCAAATACTACAGCACTTAGCTGGTAGTACTTTTCTTTTCAACTTTTAGAAGTTGGGAAGAAACTCTTCTTTTTTACTTTATTAAGGATTTTCAATGATAAAATTTATTTTTACACTTTTACTCGTATATTCTAACCTCTTTGGACACAAAGGTATCTTTCAAAGCGTACCTGAAAAAGATGCAGTACTTTTACAAAAGGGAGAAGAAAAAAACAGTTGTTTAGTATGTGGAATGGATATACCAATGTTTTATAAAACATCTCATGCGATAAAATTTAAAGATGGAACATATAGACAGTATTGCTCGCTAAATTGTATGGTAGATGATATGGAATTTGGAGACCTAAAAGCCAAAAAAGAGCAAATAATCCAGGTACTGGTAGTTGATGCGAAAACTATTAAATTGATCGATGCAAAAAAAGCTTTTTATGTAGTAGGCAGTAAAAAGCCTGGAACAATGAGTATGACTAGCAAATATGCTTTTGAAAATGAAGATGATGCAAAAGAGTTTCATGAAAAAAATGGTGGAAAAATTTTAAATTATGAAAATACTTATGCTTTAACGTTAGACGAGTTTAAGCATTAGAAAAAAATAAAAGAGGAGTAAACTTAAAGTAAGAAACTTTTCGGAGTTTCTTACTGGAGATAGACTCCCAAAATTTATTTTTCGTAAACTCTGTTAAGTGCACAAAATAGTGCTTTGATTGAGGCGATTGTGATATCGCTGTTTCTTCCTACACCAAAACAAGAGAATTTGTCTTTTGTTTTGATCTCAATGTATGCAATTGCTTTTGCCGAGCTTTTGTCTCCGCAAGAGTGTTCAGAGTAAGACTTGATTGCAAACTCGTTTTTATACTCTTTCATTAAAGCATCTTTACATGCATCGATTGGACCGTTTCCTGTACCCTCAGATACAATCTCTTTTCCGTTATACTTATATGTTAAAGTACAGTTTGCAATTTTATTTTTTGTAGTTGAACTAAAGTCTATGAACTCGATATGCTCTTTAACTCCAAAATATTCCGCTTTAAATACACCGAAAATCTCTTCAGGTGTAAGCTCACGCCCCTCTACATCACTTAAACTTTGCACTGCACGTCCGATCTCCGGATGCATCGCTTTTGGTAATTGGTAACCGTAGTTTTGTTCTAAGATGTATGCTACACCACCTTTACCCGATTGCGAATTGATACGGATGATCGACTCATAGTTTCGTCCAACATCAGCAGGATCGATCGGTAGGTACGGAACTTCCCAAAACGGTTGTTCTTTTGCTTGTTGATATGCTAAACCTTTATTGATCGCATCTTGGTGTGAACCAGAAAAAGCTGTATAGACAAGATCTCCCACATAAGGGTGACGTGGATGCGTTGGTAACTCTGTTACACGCTCAACCACTTCAACTACTTTGTTTACATCTGAAAAATCTAAACCGCTTTCAACACCTTGCGTTGTCATGTTAAGTGCTAAAGTGATGATGTCTACATTACCAGTACGCTCTCCGTTGCTTAACAATGTTCCTTCAACTCTATCAGCTCCTGCTAAAAGTGCCAACTCAGTTGCTGCGATCGAAGTCCCTCTATCGTTGTGCGTATGTGTAGAGATAAGTACGTGTTCACGGTTATCTAAATGTCTACTCATCCACTCGATCTGATCAGCATAGATATTTGGTGTTGCCATCTCAACAGTTGCAGGCAAGTTGATGATAACAGGACGCTCAGCTGAGATACCCCAACGCTCAGTTACTGCATTTGAAATTTTCGCAGCAAACTCCAACTCTGTTCCTGTAAAACTCTCTGGAGAGTACTCTAAGAAGATTTTACCATCATGGTTAGCTTCATATTTTTTTACAAGGTCAACACCCTCTAGTGCAAGTGCAATGATCTCTTCTTGGCTTTTACCAAATACGATCTTACGCTGTGCAATTGAAGTTGAGTTGTAAAGGTGAACAGTCGCTTTTTTGACACCCTTTAGTGCTTCAAAAGTTTTTTCTATAAGATGCTCTCTAGCTTGAACTAGAACTTGGATCGTAACATCATCAGGTATAAGTTTATCATCCACCAACTTGCGTAAAAAGTCAAATTCTACTTTTGATGCAGATGGAAATCCAACCTCTATTTCTTTAAATCCGAGTTTGAGTAAGAGTGTAAAAAGTTCAAGTTTTTTCTCCATGTTCATAGGATTGATAAGCGCTTGGTTTCCGTCGCGAAGATCAACACTACACCATACAGGAGCTTTTGTAATTGCATTGTTTGGCCATTGTCTATTTGGCAAATCTATCTTAGGGTAGGGCTGATATTTGCCCGTTGGGATATGTTTCATAACATTTCCTTTAAACTTGAAATTTTTAATAAGACACTCTTACACATCTTATTAAGTTCGGAATTATAGCGAAAATATGATTAGAAAATTTTTGAGTAAAGGTTATAAAACAAATTTTTTAAGTAAAGTATCACGTGCTAAAGTGAGTCGTAGAAACTCTTCGTGAGACCCGCCGAGATCGGGATGCACTTTTTTACTTACTTTTCTGTAGGCAGTTTTGATTTGACTTACTTTTAGAACACCTTCAAGAGGTAAACACAACAACTCTCTATCCTCTTTGTCATTGTAGTGTTTTTGCTGGTTGAAACGACGGATCTCTTTAAGGTGTTCCTCTTGTAATCTTTGTTGTTTCGCATACGCTTTTTTTAGTAATGAAACTCTTTCATTTTTCCATTTTTCTGTAGAGATCACTATGCACTCAGCAAAGCTTATTTGCCCCTTCGATAGAAGTTGATCTAAACAAAAAGGACCAACCATCTCATAAGGTTCATCAAGGTAGGCAGTTGTTTTGTCATTTTCAGTCAAGATCTCTCCAAGATAAACAAGATCATGTACTCCAAGTGTTGGATTGAAAATAACAAACTCCTCCTCATACATCTTTTACCCTTTCATGAGACCAAAAAGTTGTAGGGTGTTTTTCGTTGCTTCTAAAGTGATACTTTGTTCTGATCGAAACATCGCATGTGATATCTTTTCAACAGTTGTATAAACATCGTCAAATTCATGTTTTGGATAGTTGCTTTGCAAAGCAATTCTTTTCATAGGAAGTTTGTTTAACTCGTTTTTATCGAAAAGATCAACACTGCTAGGGCTGATACTTACAAAAAAGTTCTCTAATGTTTCATGGCTTTTTGTAGCGTTGAGGATGATCCCTTTATGATCTATTAATGCTTTATAAAGTGTTTCATCCAAGTTTTCTTCCTCAATCATCACTACATGATCTTCAATATATTCAAGCTCTTTAGCTGAAGATATTACAGTACCTACACATTTGTTGCAACTGTTTTCTAAAAGACCTGTAGGTAGAGTATAGAAGATGTTGTTATGTTCGTTTGAGAGCTCTTGTACCTCTTGGAGGGAATCTAAACTTTTAGGGTGCAAGACAAACATCTGTACAATGGTGTCTTCCATAATGTCCTCAATATTGTCAATAAAAGCATCATCATACGCACTCACGTGTAGATCGACTGTCATCTAATTTCCTTTGGTTTTGTGAACGTTTGAGTTGTCCAAGATTTTTGAAAAAGCAGCCGCCTCTGTACTCCTTTGGATCAAAGTATCCATAATGGTGCTGCATAAGTAGTAAATCTTCATGACGTACTTTATACTCAGTTTTACAACGGTGACAATATAGGCTCTGCATACTCATACACATTACTATGCAAGTTTTGTTCGTTTCGCCTCTTGATAACAAAGTTCAAAAAGTGCATCAAAGTTTTTTAGTGATAGGATCGAGTAGTTTGTGATCTCCGGAGATTCTATGAAAAAGTCACAAATCTCTTTTGCTTGTTGTACATTTCTTTGCATACTTGATGTTATTGATCGTTTTAGGTAAGAAAAAAGATTATATGCTGCTACATTTTTTATAAAAGGGTGGAGATTAACTCCAAGTATAGGTGTGTTAAAATTTATAAGTGGTGCTATGGGGATATGGTTAAACACTCCACCGTCAATGTAAGTTTTTTGCTCGATTTCAACAGCTTTAAAAAACGGTACAAGTGCCGAAGATGCTTGACAAAGCTTATAAATATCCCCTTGATTAAAAATTCTTTCTTGTGCAACATCGAGATCAACTGCGGTGATATAAAGAGGAATATTAAGTTCATTCATATTTGTAAAAGGGACAAGTTTTTTAAGTACTTGAGCTTCAATATCTATATTAAAGACAGAGTTTCTAAACCAGTTGAATTTGAAAAGTTTTTTTACTTCTTTAGATTTTAGTATTTCTAACTGATCTTTTGGAGAAACTCCTGAAGCATAACTAGCAGCTACAATAGAGCCGATCGAAGTAGCGGCAATAGCTTTTACTTTTATGTTCTGTTCATCAAGGTAATGTAATACCCCTAAATGATACGCCCCGCGTGCACCTCCACCTGAAAGTGCTACTACTACTTCTTTTATCTCTCTAGCCAATGTACAACCTCAAATCTTCCGTCAAAATGTTCAACTACACAAGTACAAGACTCTACCCAGTCACCGCAGTTTAAATACTCTACTTCATCGATCATCTTTGATTCTGCTTTATGAATATGCCCGCAAATAACACCATGATATCCTTGCTTTGATGCGTGGTTTGAAAGGATTCCTTCAAAATCTGTAATAAAGCTTACGGAACTTTTTACATTGTCTTTGAGATATTTTGATAGTGACCAGTGTTTTTTTATACGCAAAAGTTTACGAAGTTTGTTGAGTATATGGTTGAGATAAAGTACAAAATCATAACCGACATCGCCTAGAAGTGCCAGCCATTTTTTTGTCATAGTGATAGAATCAAAAAAGTCACCGTGAGTTATAAGATACTTTTTGCCGTTTATGGCGTTGTATTCGATTTCATTAAGTATTTTGAGATTTTCACCCATCAATAGAGGTGCGAAAGGGCGCAAAAATTCGTCGTGATTTCCCGTAATGAAAAAAACGTTTGTTCCTTTACGAGCTTTTCTGAGTACTTTTTGGATTACATCAGAATGAGATTGTGCCCATTTAAACTTTCGTTTAATTGCCCAGCAGTAATTCTAAAAAGTGTTCAGCTTGTGAAAAGCGTGTACCTAAATGTATGTCTGAGACAAAAATTGACTTATAGTTCATAACCGAAGTTTAAGTCAAAAATATTACGAAATTATTACATGGGGGAGTTTTAACTCAAAAATAGCACCTTGTTCATTATTTTTTACACTTAAAATACCGCCAAGTTTTTGTGCTATCTGTGTGCTCATATAAAGACCTATGCCGGTACCTTTGCCTTCTGGCTTGGTAGTGATCTCCGGTTTAAATATATCGTTGATTATATGACTAGGGATACCCCCTGCATTATCTGTTATAGTAAGATAAGTAAAGTTTGCATCTTTTGTAAAGTCGATTACAATTTCACGTTTTTCAATATCACGCTCGTTAAAAGCATCTTTTGCATTGTTTATAATGTTGAGTATAAGGTGTTTAAACTCATTTTCGTTTCCATATATAAGAACCTCATGCTCCGGTACTATAGTAAGTGTTATGTTGTTTTTTAAAAACTCGTCTTTTACTAATAGGGTGACACTTTGCGTAGATCGTTTAATGCCAAATGTTTCATCTTTCTCTTTTGGTCTAAAAAAGTTTCTAAATTCACGAAGCGTTGTTACCATGTGATCTATTTGTACTTGCATATCTTCACGCATCTCTTTGAGAGATTCGAGTGTTAAGTCATCTGATTCATAATCTGAAACCAGCAGATCCCCCATCATAGAGAGTGCATTTAGGGGTTGTTTCCATTGATGGGCTACTGCATCCATCATCTCACCCATTGCAGCCATTTTCGCTTGTTGCTCATAACGTTTTTGGTTTGCTTTGCTTTTTTCCAACTCTTGGTTTATTAAAGTTCAGATGTGTTGAGATGGGCATATTCACCTTTTGGATTTTTACGCCGTTTTATAACAATGTCATTTTCTTTACTAAATGGATTGTTGTTCATAGTATAGATTATAGCCTAATTTATTTGTGAAAAAAAGTAAAAAAAGAGGAAAAAAAGTTGAGGATGTATCTACACATTTTAGTGTAGATACTAAGCAACTAGCACTGGTAAGTTGTTTTAAACTCGTATGCAGTTGGACGACCTTCATCTGGCCATACATCACGCTCGAATTTGTACTCTTGGTACGCATCGATAAATGTTTGAGAAAATACAGGTTTTAAGAAATCGTTATCACCGATTAGACCTTCAAGTGCTTCACGTAAAGTGTGTGGCATTTGAGGGATACCTTTTTCACGGATTTCATTTAAAGAAAGTTCAAATAAATCTTCGTCCATTGGACCAACTGGCATAGTTTTGTTTTGGATACCGTCAAGACCAGCCATCATCATAGCAGCAAACGCAAGGTATGGACAAGCAGTTGAATCCGGGAATCTCATCTCAATACGAGTAGCTTTTTCACCAGCACCGTATGGGATACGACAAGATGCTGAACGGTTTTGAGAAGAGTAAGTTAAGATACTTGGAGCCTCGAAACCTGGTAAAAGTCTTTTGTATGAGTTTGTTGAAGCATTAGTAAATGCAGCAACTGCAGCAGCATGTTTAAAGATACCACCAGCATAGTATAAAGCCATCTCAGAAAGGTTACCGTACTCACCCTCTTTGTAGAAAAGGTTTTTACCGTCTTTCCATAATGATTGGTGTGTATGCATACCGTTACCATTATCACCGTAAAGTGGTTTTGGCATAAATGTAGCAGTTTTACCGTTAAGGTGTGCTACCATTTTTACAACATACTTGTATTTTTGTACGTTATCTGCTGCACCAATGATGTCAGAGAATACGATACCGATTTCACCTTGAGCTTGAGCAACTTCGTGGTGACCAAGAACAACTTCAAGACCAACTTGCTCTAATACTTGCATCATCTCAGCACGTAAGTCAACCATAGAATCAGTTGGAGCTACCGGGAAGTAACCACCTTTAGTTCCTGGACGGTGAGCAGTATTGTACATATCTTCGAAGTCAGTGTTAGAGTTCCACTCACCCTCTTCAGAATCTACTTTGTAACCAGCTTCATTGATGTTGTCTACAAATTTTACATCGTCAAAAATGAAGAACTCATTTTCCGGTCCAAAGTAAGCAGCATCAGCAATACCAAGTTCATCAGCGTGTTTAAGCGCTTTTTTAGCGATTGAACGTGGACATTTTTCGTATAATTCACCTTTATAGATATCATATACATCACAGAAAAGGATGATAGTTGGATCAGCAGTGAATGGATCTAAGAATGCAGTTGGAACATCAGCTTTTAGAAGCATATCTGACTTGTTGATTGGCTGCCAAGCTTCGATTGATGAACCGTCAAATGGAAAACCATTTTCTAAATTATCAGCATTTATAGCACTCATTCTATATGTAAGGTGATGCCATGCACCTTTAATATCTGTAAAACGTAAATCTACAAATTGTACGTCATTCTCTTCACAAAAAGCGAAAAACTCTTCAATGTTATTAACAAATTTTCCCATTTAACTTTCTCCTAAAATTTATCTTCTGATAGTATAGCTGATTTTATTTTAAAGCTCTAGAGTTTTTTGATTAAAATTTAAGCAGTTTTAGAGAATGTTTCTATAAGTTATAGTAAGTAACTGACCGAAATTTTATCTTCAGCAGCTTTTGCTATTTTTTTCTGCAATGAGAGGATATTGTTTATATGGTTTGTGTATTCGGAAGTTTTTAGATAATTTACAAATAAAACAGCAGCACTGACACTTAAAAGATGAAATTGTTTTTTCATACCGTCACGATCGGTACTTAAAATATATCCGTTTTCACGATCTTCGGGGGAGTAAAAACTTTTCACTTGGTTTGTGAATATCGTCATAACATTTTGGAGTTGCTCCAACTCATTTTTATTTGTTTTAGAGCAAACAAAAAAATCATCTCCACCTATATGTCCTTTAAAAAAATCTACCGATAAATATTTTTGCAGAATATCTGCAAAAAGTTGAATAATTCGATCACCGTTTCGAAAACCGTATTTGTCATTGTAAGCTTTAAAATTGTCAAGATCAAAGTAACATAATATATATTGTTTGTTTGCAGAGAGGCTTGAGATCTTTTTTTCTACTACTCTATTACCGGGCATTTTTGTTAACGGATTTTGATCACGAGCTGCTATTAGATTCTCTTCATGCATAATTTTAATGATGTTACTAGCAGATAAAAAACCTAAGTAGTTTGTATTTTGCGTAATAATAATTCCGTTAGAATCTGCATAGTTTGAATAAAGCTCAATAATTGTTGTAATATCACTTCTTACATCTGTTGAAGGACATTTGCATATATAATTTTTCAATTTTGATTTTTGAGAGTTTTCATTAAGTAAAATAGACATCCCATAAGGTGAGTAAAGGTACTCTTTAATCTGTGATTCGTAAAATACACCTACCGGTTCATTGTTATTATTAATTACAGGAACCATTGGAGTAGTATTTTTTTCTTTAAAATACTCCATCACTTTTTGCATAGAGGATTTTAATTTTATAGGTTCGATATGGTCTATATATTTTAAGATATTTCCACCTTTTTTGTCACGCTTATCCTTTTTCAAAATTTCTACAATATGCTCATACTTTTGTTTTATTTCATCAATATTTTTGGTGGGTTTTTGTACAACATACCCTTGTATAAAATGACATCCTATCTCTTTACAGGTTAAGTACTCTTTTTCTGTTTCAACACCTTCGGCAATCACTTTAATCCCAAGTTTTATAGCGAGATGTGTAATACTCTTAACCATCATTTTTTTCTTAGTATGGAGTTCAATATTTTGTAAAAAGTACCTGTCTATTTTAATGATATCAGGTGTAGAATCAAAAAGAAGTTTATACCCTGCATAACCCACACCAAAGTCATCTATAGCTATGCAGTAGTTTGCATTTTTGTAATGTTGCAGTATTTTTTCCATCCCGCTGTTATCGGCTATTTCATATCTTTCAGAGATCTCAAAACATATATTTTCCTGTTTTATACCCATCTCTTTTAAAATATAACTTGTGTTACCTGATGTAAAATCGGGCATATCAAAAAGTCTGTTGTCTAGGTTATAAAAGAGTTTGATGTTTTCAGAATTTTTGAGTTTTGTAAATTTTTTAAATGCTTTTCGTCTAAGAGCTAAGTCGAAACAGTAAAGAAGATTTTGTTGATGCACCTGATCAAAAACTTCAAAGATTGTATTACACCCTATATCTTGAAAGTTTCTAAGCAATGCTTCCACACCAAAAATTTTTCCGGTATTAATGTGTATAATGGGTTGAAACGCAATATCTAAAAGTTGTAGTTTTGCTTTCCATTCATCACTAAGATTACATTCGGCACTTTTAGACTCCAAAGTATCTATCCTTTTGCTTTTGCTTGATTTTATCAATAGCAACTACAATAAAACTGTCTATACAATCTGAAAAATCAGGATCGACATTGTAGGCACAGAAACTTATTCCCCCTTCTTCACATAGTTCACTATATTGTTTATAAAGTGTAGGAACGCTCACGCCAATAGAGCTAAGTGAATTTTTTAAAGCTTTAAAATTATCTTTATACTCATCTGATCCAAAATCTGTTTTTAGTTTTTTTACAAGCTCTTGATCACTTTTAAAGTTGTAAGGGATTTTTGCTTCTACAAGGTTTTTTGTATCACCAAAGTTTTGATCATAAAAGTAAAGAATCATATCTTTTGCTATTTTTGGTAGTGTTGCACTGAGTGTTACCGGACCAAACATATACTTGATTTGTGGATTGTTTTTTAAGTAAGCACCAATTCCATACCAAAGATAATCGAGTGCGCGACTTCCCCAGTATTTTGGTTGCACAAAACTACGTCCCAACTCAATAGAATCATACAAGTAGTGTAAAAACGGTTCGTTATATTCAAAAAGTGAAGCTGTGTAAAACTCTGTTATACATCTGTTTTCTAAAATCTCAGAACACACACCAATTCTGTATGCACCAACTATCTCTAAGTCTTCATTATCCCATAAAACAATATGTTTATAGTATCTATCGTACTTGTCTATATCTCGTTTTTTATTGATCCCTTCTCCAACTTTTCTAAAAGAGATCTCACGAAGGCGGCCGATTTCGTTTATAACTATCGAGTTGTTATCTTCACTAGCATAAAGATAGATATATTTTCCATCCTTTGTTTGTCCTAGAAGCTCTGAAGCTTTTAACTCTTTTTTGATCGCTTTTGGATCTTCGGGGTGCGCTATCGCTTTTTG
>JARRNV010000039.1:0-6223 GCA_037384685.1 Sulfurimonas sp. | reverse complement strand
AAAATTCATTAGACGGTTGGCTTAAGGATGATTGGACTCCATCGGTTGAGAAAGATCCAGAAATTCAAAAAAAGTATATGAAGAAAAAAGTAGTTGTTAAAAAGGGAGAAAATAACACTACAGAAGAAAAAGCTGAGTATACAGAAGATAACAACAGATCTTTTACATTGCAAGAGTATGTTGACAAAGCCGTAGCATATCAAAAAACCAAACCAAATGATTATAACAATTCAAATGTCAAAAAACTGGAATCTATGCCGGTTATTGGGAAGTGAATTATTTCACATCCCAAGAGATAACTGATCTACCCTCATCATTAGACTCAACTGCAGCCATACCCATAACATTGTAACCACTATCTACATAGTGTACTTCACCTGTTACACCGGAAGCTAGACCACTTAAAAGATACATAGCAGAATTTCCAACTTGATCTATCGTTACATTACGTTTAAGCGGTGCATTACACTCGTTCCATTTAAGAATTTGAGAAAAATCACCAATTCCTGCTGCAGCTAAAGTTTTAATAGGACCTGCAGAGATCGCATTTACACGTTGTCCTTTACGTCCAAGATCAACAGCCATATATCTTACAGTTGATTCTAACGCAGCTTTTGCAACTCCCATGACATTGTAGTTTGCTACATATTTTGGTCCTCCAAGATATGATAATGTTAAAATAGATGCATCCTCAGTTAATACACTCTCTAGTCTGTTTGTAAGATCTATTAAAGAATAAACAGAAACATCCATAGCAACTCTAAAGGCCTCTTTTGTTGTTTTCATAAAAGGCTCTGAAAGTGCTTCTTTTGGAGCGAATGCAACTGAGTGTACTAAAAAGTCGATTTTACCGAAATCGTTTTCAAGTTTTTCTGCGATTCCTGCCATATGTTCCTCATTAGATACATCTAATTCATATACATAATCACCGGCACCAAACTCTTGTGCAATTGGTTCAACTCTTTTTTTAAGCGCATCATTTAAATAAGTAAATGCAAGTTCAGCACCTTGTTCTTTACATGCTTTTGCAATTCCGTATGCGATTGACTTATTGTTTGCAAGACCTACGATCAGACCTTTTTTACCTTTCATTACCATTTATTGTTCTCCTTAATGTTATTTCTCTAATTCTTGTGCAAAAACTGCCATTTGGCAGAAATCTTCTACTTTTAATGCTGCACTACCAACAAGTACACCATCCACATTTTCTAATGACATAATCTCTTTAGCGTTATTTATTTTTACACTTCCACCATATAAAAGAGGTACATGTGATTTTTTCTTTAACTCTTTGTGAATTGCTAAAATATCTTCATCTGTCGGTGTTAAACCGGTACCTATTGCCCAAACTGGCTCATACGCTATGATAAGTTTTTCATACGATGTGTCAATCCCTTTATATTGTGCATCGATATACTCCATCATTACCTCAATACCGGCTTCTCGTTTTTCCAACGGCTCACCAATACAATAGATGATCGTAAACCCAAGCTCTTTAAAATAGTTAAACTTTTGTGCGATCATCTCTTGGCTTTCACCTAAAATATGTCGACGTTCACTATGTCCGATAAGAATAGTTTTGATATCAAATTCATTAAGATGATCTAAACCTATCTCACCTGTAAATGCACCATTTTGTGTTGCATATGCATTTTGAGCACCAACTGTAATCGTAGTCTCAAAGTTATCGAGTGAAGAAGTAGCAGGAAAAACAAAGATATCTTGTGATAGAGAATTTTTTTCTTTGAAGCTATTGAGTACTTCTATATATTCTCTTGTTTCTTTTCTCGTCAAATTTGTTTTTAGATTTGCTGCTACAGTCATTTATCTCTCCACTTATGAAATAACAAGTGCTTCAACACCAGGTAAAACTTTACCTTCTAAGAGTTCGAGTGAAGCACCACCCCCAGTTGAAATGAAAGTAATTTCATCATCAACATTCACACGTTGCACTAGGTCAGCTGTATCACCACCACCAACTACGGTAGTCGCATAACTATCAGCTACAAAGTTGGCAATCTTAGAGCTTCCACGCATAAATCTATCCATCTCATACACACCCATAGGACCATTCCAAAGAACAGTTTGTACATCATTAAGACCTTCACGATAGAGTCTTACTGTTGCTGGACCAATATCTAATCCCATCCATTCATGAGGTATCTCTTGCGCCGTTACTATTTTACTAACTGCATCTGCTGCAAATTTTTCAGCTGCGATAACATCAACAGGAAGATAAAACTTTACACCAAGCTCTTTTGCTTTATCCATAATATTTTGTGCTTCATCTAAAAGATCATCTTCAACAAGTGATGCACCGATGTCATAACCTAACTGTTTTAGAAATGTAAAAGCCATTCCTCCACCAATAAAAATCTTATCGACTTTTGGAAGTAAGTTCACAAGTGCTTCTAATTTACCTGACACTTTAGAACCGCCCACAATTGCTGCAAATGGACGTACCGGATTATTAATTAGCTTATCAAAAAAGTTGATCTCTTTTTCAAGTAAAAATCCTGCAGCTTTGTGAGCATTATCAAAATATTTTGTGATTCCATGAACAGAAGCGTGTGCACGATGTGATACACCAAATGCATCGTTAATATAAAACTCTGCCATAGAAGCTAATTTTTTTGAAAGCTCTTCATCATTTTCAGTCTCACCTGCTTCAAAACGGAGATTTTCTAAAAGTAAAACTTCATGGCGAGGCAGGTCTGCTGCCATTTTTAATGTATCCTCATCCACTACACTAGGAGCTAGTTCAACATGACGTTTTAAAAGCTGTTGCAAACGACGAGCTACCGGTGCTAATGAAAACTTTGGAACAACTTCACCTTTTGGACGCCCAAGGTGTGAAGCTAAAATAACAGCACAATCCTCATCAAGACAATGATTGATCGTAGAAACAGCAGAACGAATACGTCTGTCATCTGTAATATTCCCAAACTCATCCATTGGGACATTAAAATCACATCTGATAAATACTTTTTTATCTTTTAAATCTAAATCTTTTAAATGTAATAATTCCATCTACTTCCTTACAATGTAAAACTATTTACTAATATGAATAGCCATATCAATTAGTCTCATAGAGTAACCCCACTCATTATCGTACCAAGCCATAACTTTTACCATATTGCCACCGATAACCTGAGTTAGATCTTCAGCAACAATTGAGCTGTATTCACACCCTACAAAATCTTGAGATACTCTCATCTCTTTATCTACAAGGATTAAACCTTGGTGAGTTGAAGCTGCTGCAGTATTAAATGCTGCATTTACTTCCTCTTTAGAAGTCTCTTTACGTACCACTACGTTTAAGTCAACCATAGATACATCCGGAGTCGGTACACGAACAGACTGACCGTGAAGTTTCCCTTCTAATTGTGGAAGAACTAAGCTGATCGCTTTTGCAGCACCAGTTGTTGTAGGGATCATGTTGATAGCACCTGCACGAGCACGACGCTTATCTTTAGAGTGCTTAACATCTAAGATATTCTGATCGTTTGTATACGAGTGGATCGTTGTCATAAGACCTTTTTCGATTCCAAACGCATCATCTAAAACTTTTGCCACAGGTCCAAGACAGTTTGTTGTACAAGAAGCATTTGATACAATTTTTTGCCCGTCATACTTGTCTTCATTAACACCCATTACAAATGTTGGAGTGTTTTTATCTTTTGCAGGAGCTGAAAAAAGTACTTTTTCAACACCGTTATCGATGTGAACTTGCGCACTCTCTTGAGTTAAAAACACACCTGTACACTCTAAAACCATATCTGCACCACAATCAGCAAATTTTAGGTTTTTCGGATCTCTGTCAGAAAATACTCTGATTTTGTGTCCATCTATGCTAATATTTTCTGCATCAACTTGTTCAATTTCACTTTTAAATGTACCATGAACAGAATCGTTTTTTAGAAGATATAACATCATATCCATACTTGCCATATCATTGATCGCAACAACTTCTACATCGTCTCTTTTAGCTGCAATTCTAGCAACACAACGACCGATTCTACCAAATCCATTAATTGCTATTTTTAGTGCCATTGTATATCCTATAAAAATTAAATTCGGTTATTTTATCCAATTTTAGTTATAATTCTGATTAAATGAAAAATATAGCACTTTTTGGCGGCTCATTTGATCCTCCACATTTAGGTCACATAAAAATTGTGGAAGCATTAGAGGATTTAGATTTTATAGACAAAATCATAATCATGCCGACATATCTCAATCCATTTAAATCTAACTTTGTAGCTGATGCGAGTGTTAGACTACAATGGTTAAAAGATATATTTCAAAATTATGAGAATGTAGAAGTAAGCTCTTTTGAAGTTGAACAAAAAACAAAAGTACCTACTATACAAACTGTTAAGCATTTAAAACAAAACTGTAATGAAATATATCTGGTTATCGGAGCCGACAATTTAACCTCTTTACAAGAGTGGTATAAATATGATGAATTAAAAACGTTGGTAAAATTTATAGTCGCGTCACGGGAAAACATTAAAATACCGAGTAAGTATGAAAAACTTGAAGTCGATGTTCCTGTCTCTTCGACAGCTTTGAGAAAAAATATTGATTTTAAGTATCTGCCTCCAAAAATTGCAAAACAAATAGAAAACTATTACAAGGAATATAATGACAAATAGAGTAGAGAAGATCACTTCGATTCTTGATAAAAACAAAGCAGAAGCTATAGAAGTTTTTGACTTACGTGATAAAGATTATTTTGTTGATTATGCGATCATCGCTTCATCACTTGGACAAAAACATACTACTGCACTTTTAGATCACCTCAAGCGTGAACTGAAACCTGAAGAGCATTTTAATAATGTTGATGAAAGTGGTGATTGGATCGTAATTGATTTAGGTGATATTCTTATCCATATAATGACTCCGGAATATCGTATAAAGTATGATATGGAAAGCTTTTTAGCTGAACTATCCAAAGCTAGTGAGTAGTATTCTCATCTAGCTTTTGTTCCTCTTGCTCTTTTTCATCAACAAGTTTTTCCAAAATTGATTTATAATTATAAATTGCCTCAACATATTTTACAGGTTCACTTCCCCTTGCATAACCATATTTAAGTGTTTTATAGTATCTTTTTTGTGAAAGTAGCGGTAATACAATTTTTAGATCACTCCATACATTTTGATTTAATCCAAGTTTTTTTGCAAGGCTCATTGCATCTTTAATATGTCCACCACCGACATTATATGCTGCTAGTGCATATTTTAAACGATCTTCACCTTCAACACCATCAGGAACATTTTTCATCATCTGTCTAAGATGCCTACTCCCTCCAATTATACTTTGTTGAGGATTTAATCTATTTTTCACCCCTAAAAGTTTTGCAGTATGGCGTGTTAACATCATCATACCTCGAACACCCGTAAAACTTTTAGCTCTTGGATTCCAATGTGATTCTTGATAAGAAACTGCTGCTAAAAGTGTCCATGGAATTGAAAAACGTGCTCCTGCTTTTTTAAAGTAGCTTTCATATTTTGGTAAACGTGACTTTATACGTTTATAAAACATTTTAATATTGTAATAGTCAAAAAACAATACATATGAGTAATAATGATCTTTTAGTCGAGTCATTTTGCCGGTTTGCACAAAGCTGTTTAACCAACTGTACATGTTTGCTTCTAGCTTCTCAGAGTTATGCGGTAATATCCAAGCAAGCTGTTCCCTTCCACTAATTGAAAAAGCCATAGCAATATCGGGAAAATATTTTAGGTTTATTGAATATATATTTGAATCAGCTATCGTACAATCGATCTGATGATTCGATACCATCTCTAACAACTCTTCGGTAGAGTAATCCGATGTTACACTAACATTAATATCAAAACCGTCATTTACAAGTGATTCCACTGTTTCATAATAGCTTGTATTCTCACCGACAACTATTTCTAAACCTTCTAAATCTTCTACATCTCGTGGAAACTTAGATGTTCCTAACATTCCTCTGTAACAAATAACTTGTTCTTGAACTTCAAAGTATGATGGTCCAAAATTATATATTTCTTCTCTTCTAGGTGTTTTTGTCAAAGATGCAGATACAATATCGACACCTTCTTTTCCTACATATTCAAGTGCTTCTTTAACAGTATGTGCCGGAACAATATTTAATTCAACCCCTAAACTAATAGCGTATGCATTTAAAAGATCATATTCAAAACCACTTTGACCATCCGGACCGATATAATA
>JARRNV010000038.1:6323-11742 GCA_037384685.1 Sulfurimonas sp. | reverse complement strand
ACTTGCAGAGATTCTAAAAACATTGAGTCCATACTCTTGAACAATGATCAAAGGGTACTTGATTTTATCTAGTTCTATATTTTTAGCAACAGGGATCATCCACTCATCTAATGTTTGAGGTTGCTTCAGATCCTCTTTGTTTCTGAGTTGTAAAACGTCCTCTTTTGAGTACAGTTTAAAATACTCTGCACTCTCTCCTAGGACTTTATTGTTTGGATCTTCTTGTATATATTTTTCATACTCCGTTTGTAACATTTGCAGTCGCGGTAATAACTCCTCAGGAGAAGATTCATCAATAGTCGGTGTCGCTATTACCGTTGGACGAAAGTCGATAGCATAAGGGTAAAAACGTAAAAGTTCGATCGATTGTTTTAATAACACTTTACACTGACTGTCATCGATCTCCCTATAAAGATTTCCTCCGGCATGCAAATGACACATAGGAGGACCGCTTACAAGTGTTTTTTCTTTCTCGAAAAGTGTAATATCGACACCTGTTTTAGCTAAGTACAGTGCAACAGAACTTCCGGCAATACCACCGCCAATGATCGCTATCTTTTTTCTTCTATCCATTCTTAATTCAGGTGCTCCAAAATATCTGAAAATCTCTTAATCACAACTGTCGGATCATACAGAGTAATATCTTGTCCGTAGTTATATCCATAACTCACGGCAATTGAGTCTATATCTGCATTTTTTGCAGCAATTATGTCATTTTTAGAATCCCCAACCATAAGAGACTCCTCTTTTGTACATGAGAGTTGTTTCATAACATGCAAGAGTGGTTCCGGTGAAGGTTTTTTAGCCTCAAGACTATCCGCTCCGATCAAAAGATCAAAATACTCATCTATACTCAATGAATTCAAAATTGGTGCTATAAATTTGTAAGGCTTATTTGTCACTATTGCCATTGTAAAACCTCTACCTTTAAGTACTTCTAACGTATCTTGAACACTCTCATATAAAAACGTTTCAACACAAGAGTTTGCTTCATAATGTTCTAAAAAGATCGGTAGTGCTTGTTCAAAAAGATTTTTATTGATCTCCTCTTCAAGAAACTCCTGTTTTGCTACTAAAGCACGTTTTACAAGTGTAGCTGCTCCATTACCCACCCATTCTCTGATCACATCAACACTATGCGTTGGTCTGCAAAGTTTAGAAAGCATAAAATTAACTGATGCTGCAAGATCGGGGACACTGTCGATGAGTGTACCGTCAAAATCAAAAATAATGAGCTTTTTTTCCGTAAGTTTCAACAAATATACCTTTGTATCGGTTTTTGAAATTGTATCATCTGTAATTTTAGCTTTTCTTAGATATAATTACGCAAAAAGTTTTTAAAGGTAAAATATGGGATTAGCAATAGGCTTAGTAGGACTTCCAAACGTAGGTAAATCAACAACATTCAATGCTTTAACAAAGGCACAAAACGCAGAAGCGGCAAACTACCCTTTCTGTACGATCGAGCCAAACAAAGCTGTTGTTCCGGTACCTGATAAACGCTTAGGAGAATTAGCAAAAATTGTTAATCCTGAAAGAATTCAATACTCAACACTAGACTTCGTGGATATTGCAGGACTTGTAAAGGGTGCATCTCAAGGGGAAGGTTTAGGAAATAAGTTTCTTTCAAACATCCGTGAAACAGAAGTTATTTTACAAATTGTGAGATGTTTTGAAGATGAAAACATTGTCCATAATGAAGGAAGCATAGATCCGCTTCGTGATGTTGAGATTATTGAAGGTGAGCTAATTTTAGCTGATATCGAAGTACTTTCAAACAGAATAGACCGCCTTAAAAAACAAGCTAAAGCTGACAAATCTGCACAAGGGCTTGTAGATGTTGCAAATGAACTTCTTGACTTCTTGGGTGAAGGCAATTTAGCACGTAACTTTGAAAAAGCAGACAGTGATGAGTACAAGCAACTTGCTCGTGAGCTACGCTTTTTAACAGACAAAGAGATCATGTACGGTGCAAATACTGATGAAGACGGTCTTTTGGAAGACAACGAATATGTAACTGCTCTTAAAGATCATGCTGCAAAAAACAACTGTGAACTTATTAAACTCTGTGCTAAAGTTGAAGAGGAACTTATCGGCCTTGAAGAGGAAGAAGCAAAAGAGTTTTTAGATGAGCTAGGAGTTGAAGAATCAGGCTTAGAGCAGATCATTCACAAAGGTTTTGATAAACTAGGTCTCATGAGCTACTTTACAGCCGGTGTTAAAGAAGTAAGAAGCTGGACAATCCGTAAAAATTCTACAGCTCCAAGAGCTGCTGCAGCTATTCACAACGACTTCGAAAAAGGTTTCATCCGTGCAGAGGTTATAGGCTATGAAGACTATATCGCTTGCGGTGGTGAAGCAAAAGCAAAAGAAGCAGGAAAAATGCGTTTAGAAGGAAAAGAGTACATCGTTCAAGACGGCGATGTGATGCACTTTAGATTTAACGTTTAAACCTAACTTTTTTAATTTTTTTTAATATTTTTTAAAAAGTTTACAACAAATATGAAATTTTGTATAATTGTTGTTTTTTATCCAAGGTTTTAGATGGCAGATACAAACAGTAACATTGCACTTAACAAAAGTGCATTGGAAATCATAAACTCACTTATAAATAAAAACAACGATTTAATATTTCTCTTTTATCGAAATGAACTTGTGCTTTTCAACCAAGCTACTCGCACGTTTTTTGATGTTGAAGATATAAAGCACTTTCAAAAAGAGTTTGGAGATCTAGCCTCTCGATTTGTTCCTCATGAGCTTTATTTTCATACAGGGAAAATCACAAACGATCAAACATGGCAAGAAGCAATTTTGGATCTAGAAGAATCCAAACGGATAGTGAGCATGTTTAATCACAATTTTAAGCCTCACGCTTTTTCAGTTACCGTTGATAATCCGCTAGAAGAGTATGAAGTTCTATTTTTCCACGATATTACTACCAGTTTAATAAAATCACTTATGCACGAAAACAATACAAACCTTGACCAAAGCAGCGGAGCTTATAACAAAAACTATTTTGAGCATATAGCACCCGGCTTAATAGATGCAGCCACATTTAACGAAAAATTTATTGCCCTTTGTATGATCAGGCTAAATACCAGTGACAAAGAGAGTCTATATACCCTTTCGGAAAATATCAAACAACAGATTCGAGATGACGATATGCTTGTACGCTGGAACGATACAAACTTTGTTCTTGCTTGCCTGCTTTCATCTGAGGACCATGCTCTCGCTGTTACAAAAAAGGTCCTACAAACTTCAAAAGAGGAGCAGTCTTCTCCGAAACTCCAAATTGTAACCACCCTAAAACAAGATGGTGAATCGATCAAAAATGCGATTAAACGATGTGAAATGAAACTTGAAGAGAGTACAGTGGAGTATCTAGTTATTTAATTTGGCTATAGTTTGTCCAAATCGTACATGATGATCCATCTCAACATTTATCTCTTTGAACATATCTTTCTCAGATATGATCACAATTGTAGAACCCATCTCAAAACAACCAAAATCATCACCTTTATTTAGGTAAGTATTTTCAAACTCATACACTTGTGGGGTTGTGGCATCTGCATTTGTTTGAATGCGAGGCTCAAAACTTACCTGCATAACACCAACGTTTAGTGCGCTTACAAGTACCATATAAAACTTTTTACCCTCTGTTGTTTCACACAGGATCACTACTCTTTCATTTTCTATAAAAAGATTGAGTCTTTTTTTAAGTGAAGGTACATTTACAGGATAAAACTTTCCAGGGATATGCACTGCTTTTAACACTTTTAAATTTGTCGGAATATGGTAACGATGGTAATCACTTGGAGAGAGATAAAAGTTTATAAAATTTCCACCCTCGAGTATCACTTTTTCTTCATCACTAAAATTACTTCCTAAAAGTTCATTAACTTTATAACGCATCCCTTTGATCTGCAAGGCATAGTCATCTTTAACAAGACCTAATTCTGAGATCCAAGAATCACAAGGCGATATAAAATCATCGCCGTCTAAAGAGTAATGACGCGGTTCTTTTAATGTTCTGGTAAAAAGCTGATTTAAACTTTTGTATGTGTTTGGATCGTGAAACTCCGTCATATCTAAACCCATCAGCTTTACATAAGAGTTATTTACAATCTTTTGAAACCAATGTGGAAACTCTTTTGAGGCAAATTTTCCAAATGCTTGTGATAATCCACTTGTTATATGTTTTTTATTCATTTATTTTCCTCTTAGCTATCTCTTCTATAAGTACCGTTGCGTATGAACCTTTTGGAAGTGTAAAATTCATCTCATACTGTGCTTCTACAGGATTAAACTTTCCTTCTATATCTGTCGGATATATCCACGCATAACGACGTGCTCCATCCTCTTTTAACTCATCGTCAAAATCTTTTTCGATCTCACCTGCAAATTGTGAAGCTTTTTTTACACGTTTTCCGCATAAAAGCCCTGTAACACTTATATCTCTTGTATCAAAACGCTCTAGATCATGTGCATCACCGCTAAATTCAAACACTCTTCCAAACGGATAGTGTTCCATCAGATCGCCACTGATTAACTTAAAGGGATGTTTTTGAGCTTTCATCTTTTCCAATTCTTGTTTTGGCAAATTTAACAGAGGTACTAGCTCATCTACGCTAAAACTGCTCACTAACGAATTGATCTCCAAACGTCGTGATAGCCAAAGATTAAACAGATGTGACTGATACGCATTTATAAGGAGCTTTTTCACTCTAGGGTTACGCTCTTTAGCTTCCCCTTTTGCTAGTTTTTCACCAAGTATATGGTTGTCTCCGTCATTTCCAAAACGCTGATAACCAAAAAAATTCGGCAATCCTTGTTTGTCTATATTTTTTAACGCTTGATCTATTTTTGCAGCATTCGTAGAATTTACTTTTTTTAATCGAATAAAAAATCTATTTCCTTTTAAGTGCCCTACTCTAATTTTATTGTTATGGTATGTTTTTGAGAGAATTTTTATAGATTCATGCTCAAACCTCTCTAGTGCATCCTCATGTTTTTTATGCAATGAAATATACTGCTTGGTCATTGCATTTTTATCTTTAAGCCCTGCATAGCCTATATCTCTATTTTTGATCCCTAAATAGCGTGCTATTATCCCTACCATCTCATTTGTAGCAAGATTTTTCTTGCGCACTTGAAGTACTAGGTGCTCACCCTCACCGCTAAATGCATACAAGGGGATCTCATCAACTACGAAATCGCGTACACTTTGTTTAAAATGAAAATCTATACTCGCATGTGCAAGTGAATAAAATCTATCCAAATTTTTTCCTCGTAAGTTTAAAAATGATGTGCTTTACATCTATTTTTATATCTATTTCTGGTAGCTTTTGCAAAAATAGTAAGTTTTGTTCTTGATACTTTCGCCATTCTTAACACTTTTTTACGATCGCGCGGAGCAAAA
>JARRNV010000038.1:0-6275 GCA_037384685.1 Sulfurimonas sp. | reverse complement strand
CGTTTGCCAGTTTTTGAGTATCGCTAAAAAGTCCGTCTGAGATATCCATACCGGCTTTAAGATACTTGATCGTTTTATTTATAAACTCTTGACGTAATTGTATATTTATAAACTTAGATTTTTGGTGTATTTTTCCAAGATTAAGCAGTTTTTTTAAACTTTTTGTAGATTCACCTAAAACTCCGGTATATGCCAATAAGTATCCCTCTTTTATCTCTGTTCTGTATAGTGCTTGATCCACTTTAGATACGATAGTGATCGTTATATCTAGTTTTGTGTTACTTATTGTATCGCCGCCGATTATCTCCAAGTTGTACTTTTTTGCAGTATCTTCAAACCCATTGGCTAGTTCTTTCATATCTTTTGCGGTCATATTTTTCGGCATAGCAACACTAAGTAGTGCATATTTTGGTTGTGCTCCCATTGCAATTGCATCTGAAATATTCACCAGCATAGCACGTTTTGCAATGTTATAGTAGCTTAACCACTTACGTTTAAAATGGATATTTTCAAAAAAAGCATCTTTCGAATAAACATATTTTCCAACTACTGCACCATCGTCACCAATACAGTCATTGTTAAATTGTGATATAAAATAATTTTCTAAATTCAAAAAAACTTCTTTATATTAAGGATATATTAACTTCTACCGATATAGAATAATTGTGATGATATTATAACATTTTTAGGAAAAATCGATGAAAAGTTCAATTAAAAAAATATTTAAAGGCTTAAAGACGTATTTGATCTTTTTGTTTTTAATGGTGTCTGTCTTAGGACTCTTTGTTATAGAGCAAGCTATTTCATTTAAAAAAGTTGACAATCTTGAAAATCAAAAAAACATTGTACTAAAATTATCTCAGTTAGACAAAAATGACATAGAGCTAGCACTCATTCAGTTTAACGGGAAAAGTACGCAACTACATCAAGAGATTGATAAATTGATGATCTATTATAAGTACAATATTATAGAAGAGTACTTATTAGATAATTCTGCCGAATATAGAACTGATATAAACAAACTTTCTCAACTAACAGATCAGTTTAATGAAGATGCTCATATATACTATGAAGATATTCTCAAAAACAAAAAAGACGATCGTATAGAAACTCAAGAAGAGTTAGATGCCAAAAAGACACTTGACAACTCTTTAGGTGCTGTATTAAACCACATAAATAATATGCTTTTAAAACATATAAAATATGACGAGAACAAATTCTCTATAATCCAAAATATTACTATAGTAATTTTTGTCATCGTGCTGTTCTTTACCTTCTGGTATAGAAGCAGACTTACAAAAATTTATAAAGACGTTGAATTTTTATATCAAGTAGATAAAGACAAAAAAGGGTATGAGATCTTCTCTATTGAAGCTGATGCAATCGCTCTGAGAATGAACAGAAAGGTGATCACAAACGACAATCCTACAATGCTTGATAAAGTTACAGGTATTAACAACTATAAAGGTATGTTAAACTCATATTCACACAAAAAAGGTTTAAAAGATAGTAACTTTACATCTGTTACTGTTTTAAATATAGACAACTTTTCAAAAACACATAGACCTTATCCGCAAGATATTACACAATCTATTTTGAAAAAAATTGCCTATACTATATCTTTATATGAACAACCTGTAGATGTTATAGCAAGAACAGACTATAACCAATACACTATTATACTTTCTCGCCCTACAAAAGAACAATGTTTTAAAGATGTTGAGCTCATTCGTGAAAGTATCGCCGATCTAAAATTTAATGTGCCAAATGTTGGTACTGAACGTATAACAGTAACCGGTGGTCATGTAATTAAGCCAAATAATACTAATCTTGAAGAAGCGATCAAGCAAGCTAAAGAGATTTTAAATTACGCAAAAACAACAGGAAAAAACAAAATCTTCCAGACAAGAGACGTAGCACAAAGAGAGATGCATAGAGAAATATCGTAACACATATTTCTTTTATGTCCAAAATTGTAACAAACTTCATCTTCTTCCTCATATAAATTATATTTAACATACAATAAGCCTAGTTGAGATATAATCACCATTATTTTAGTTCTTTATACGAAGGGAAATTGAATGAGTATTCCTATTTATACTTACGACGCAGTTGTTGTTGGTGCAGGTCTGGCAGGATGTGCAGCAGCAAGAGAACTGCAAAATGCAGGCAAAAAAGTTGCTGTAATTACAAAACTTCACCCACTGAGAAGCCATTCTGGTGCTGCTCAAGGTGGTGTAAATGCCGCTTTTAGTGACGAAGATAGTGTTGAACTTCATGAATTCGATACAGTAAAAGGTGCAGATTACTTAGCAGATCAAGATGCTGTTGAGTTTATGTGTAAAAACGCTCCAGAGACTATTCGCTGGGCTGAGAGAATGGGTGCTGCATTTAGCCGCCAAGAAAACGGTAAAATTGCTCAAAGACCTTTTGGTGGTCAAAGTTCACCTCGTGCTTGTTTTGCAAAAGACAGAACCGGTCTTACATTATTACAAACTATTTACGAGCAAGCTTTCCGCGTAGGTGTTCAGTTTTGGGATGAATGGTATGCAGCAGATATCATCTATAAAGATGGTAAAGTATCTGGTGTAGTTGCGTTTAATATTCGCGATATGCAAATGGCAATCTTCAATGCAAAATCTGTAATGTTTGCTACTGGTGGATACGCTAGATGTTACAAGATTAACTCTAACGCTCACGCAAATACAGGTGATGGTCTTTCTATTGTAGCTCGTCACGGTATTCCTTTAGAAGATATGGAGTTCGTACAATTCCACCCATCTGGACTTTCAGGAAACGGTGTTTTAATCTCTGAAGCTGCTCGTGGTGAAGGTGGACGCCTTTTCAACTCTAAAGGTGAGCGTTTTATGGAAAAATATGCTCCAAATGCAATGGAGTTAGCTTCTCGTGATGTTGTATCTCGTGCAATTTTAAATGAGATCAGAGAGGGTCGCGGTGTTGGTCCTAGGAAAGATGCTGTTTATTTAGACGTTACTCATTTAGGTAAAGACCTTATTATGCACAAACTTCCTGAATTACGTGAACTTGCTATCACTTTCTTAGGTTTAGACATGATTAAAGAACCAATTTTAATTTCTGCAACTGCACACTACTCTATGGGTGGTATTCCTGTAAATATTGCAGGTAACGTTCGTAAAAACAACGATGAACTTATTGAAGGCTTCTATGCTGCAGGTGAATGTTCTTGTGTATCTGTTCACGGTGCAAACCGTCTTGGTGCAAACTCTGTGCTTGAAGCGTTACTGTTTGGTCGTTATGTTGGTAAAACCATGGTTTCTGAAATCGACAACATTGAGCTTCGCCCTGCAACTGTAGAAGATGCTAATACTGCTTTAGCAGAAGTTGATTTTGTAATCAGCAACAACGGTAATGAAACTGTAACTGATCTTCGTGAGGAACTACAACAAGCTATGACTGCAAATGCAGGTGCATTTAGAACTGAAGAGACTATTAAGGCTGCAATCGAGAAAGTAAAAGAGCTAAGAGCAAGATTTAAAAATATTCGTATTAAAGACAAATCTAAAGTATTTAACACTGAATTACAAGAAGCAATTGAGCTTGGTCACATGTTAGACTACTCTTTATTTATTGTAGAATCAGCACTTCCACGTAAAGAGAGCCGTGGTGCTCACTACAGAGAAGATTTCCAAGAGCGTGATGATCAAGATTGGTTAAAACACACAATGGCATACATGGATGAAAATGGAGAAATTTCATTAGACTATATGGATGTTGTTCTTGGTAAACATGAACTAAAAGCAAGAAACTACTAAGGATTAATCTATGGAACATAAAATTACTACACAAAAAGTAAAATTTAAAGTATTCCGCTTCAATGCTGAAGAGGATTACCTTCCATATTATGATGATTATGAGATGGAAGTAACTTCTGAAGAGGTTGTTTTAGATATCCTCAACAGAATTAAATGGGATCATGATGGAAGTTTTTCTTATAGAAGATCTTGCCGTCACGGTATCTGTGGTGCATGTGCTATCAAAGTAAACGGTCGCTCTACTCTTGCTTGTAAAGAAAGTATGGATGACATGGTTGAACTTTTTGGTAATGAGCTTGTTATTGAGCCGTTAAATAAAAAACGTGCTATTAAAGATATGATCATAGATAAATCTGATTTTTGGGATAAACACGCTGCTGTAACACCAAACGTTGTAACAGATGTAGATGAGGCTCCAGAATCTGAACACCTTATATCACCAGAAGATGCAGATGCATTAGATGAAGCTGACCTTTGTATTCAATGTGGTGCATGTCACTATGCATGTCCTGCTGTTGAAGTAAATGATGACTTCTTTGGTCCTGCTGCATTTGCTGCTGCATATAGATTTGAAGCAGATGTTCGTGATGAATCTCCAAATAGATTACAAGACGTTAATGCTGAAGCTCAAGGTGTTTGGGACTGTGTTAAATGTTTTGAATGTAAAGAAGTTTGTCCTAAAGAGATCGATCCAATCGGTAAGATCACTAAACTTCACCAAAAACTTTTCCAAGAAGGAAAAGCACAATCTAACGTTGCTACTCGTCACGCAGTTGGATTTAAACACTCGATAGCAAAACGCGGTGTACTTGATGAAGGTGGTTTAGTACTTTACTCTGAAGGTCCTGGTATCGTTAAACATGTTCCTGTTGCTATAAAAATGTTTACAAAAGGTAAAATCCCTATGCCATGGCAACTACCAACATCAGACAATATGGATGAGATTAAAAAACTTGTTAAATCTTCATCTACAGCGAAGTTTTAGGAGACAATAAATATGAAAAAATTAAAATATGCACTTTTTACCGGTTGTACTGCTAAACAAAGTACACCAGAGCAAATGATGTCAACTTTAGCTGTTGCTGACAAACTGGGCATTGAACTAATCGAGCTTACAGAAGCTTCTTGTTGTGGGGCTTCTCACTTACAAGATTATGATGAGTTTTTATCTTTAGTATTAAACGCTAGAAATATCGCTTATGCTGAAAAACATGATCTTACAATGGTTACTATCTGTAATACATGTCAATTAAATACAGCAATGACAAAACATAAACTAGATAACGATGAAGCTTTAAAAGCGAAAGTAAATGAAAAACTAGCAGAAGTTGGTTTAGAGTACAAAGGTACATCTCAAGTAACTCATTTCCTATACGCTATCATTGACGACTTTGGACTTGATAAGATCAAAGAGATGGTTGTAACACCTCTTAGCCAGTTTAACATTGCACCATTTTACGGATGTCATAACATTCGTCCTTCAGAGCTTCAAAATGAGACGCACAAGTCTCCTGAATCTGCATACCGCCCTACTTCACTTGATGATCTTATCATCGCATGTGGCGGTCAAAATGTTGATTATGAAGAGAAAAACAAATGTTGTGGTTTCCATGTTGAACTTCAAGCTCCAAAAACTGCAGCAATACTAACCGGTAATGCAATCGCAGGTGCTATGGATAGTGATGCTGACTGGATAGTTACACCGTGTCCACTTTGTCACTTAAAACTTGACACACAAACACACCATGCTTCTGAAGCAATCGGTCGTGAAGTACAACTTCCTGTACTTCATATGCAACAAATGTTAGGTCTTGCTCTTGGTTGTTCTGCAGCTGAATTAGGATTAAAACATCATGTTGCTAAAGTAGATTTTATTTAATTTAGACACCAAAGGAAATAATTCCTTTGGTTGCGCTAACGCTGAGTTTTCTTCAGCAGAAAGCTCACGTGCCTTTGGCACTTTTTCTTTCCTTTCTCCTGACCAAAATTCAACCTATTTCAAAACAATTACAAAGGTTATAAATGTCAGATTCAATCGAAATAATCTCATGGAATGTCAACGGTATCCGTGCAGTTGCCAATAAAGAAGCACTTAAATGGATCGATGAACGTGAACCGGACATTTTATGTCTGCAGGAGATCAAAGCATTAGAAGAACAAATTCCTGAAAATCTTTTTGAAAAACCTTACCTTGAACGTTATATAAATCCGGCAGAGAAAAAAGGCTACAGTGGTACTGCAACCTACACAGCTCTTGCTGCTGAGTGTACTTCAACATGTCCAAATATCGATCTACTTAATGAAGGGCGCATAGTTGAAACCCATTTTGACGATATAGTTCTTTTTAACGTATACTTTCCTAACGGGCAAAAAGATGAAGAACGACTAACCTACAAAATGGAGTTTTACGATCGTTTTTTAGCTCACTGTGAAGCTTTACGTGAGGAAGGAAAAAGCATCATCATCTGTGGAGATGTAAAT
>JARRNV010000037.1:0-8137 GCA_037384685.1 Sulfurimonas sp. | reverse complement strand
GATTGCAAGAGGTGGAAAACCAGTACAAATATCTTAATATTAAAGCACCAAATTCAGGTGTAATTATCTCTAAAAATATTAAAGTGGGTGAGATGGCAATCCCTGGTATGCCTGCGATCGTTTTATCTGATCTTAGTAATTTAAAAATTGAGATCGAAGTTGCCGAACAAGATATGAAAAGTATCTATGTAGGGAAACAAGTAAAAATCAGTATTCCATCTTTAGAGATCCAAACACTAGGGAAAATAGCTGCAATCATTCCAAGCTCAAATCCTATGACACATACATTTAAAATAAAAATCTCTATAAATGAAAAAAATAAAAAAATCTATCCAGGTATGTATTCAACTGTAGACATTGAGGTGAAATAGTTATGCAAGAAAAAGATCTTAGTAAGATAACAGTTACCGATTATGCAGGGAAACTTGCAAAATCGTTTCTTTATAACCCGCTTACGGCAGTACTTGCAATTTTTCTACTTGCAATCGGTTACATCTCTTTAGAGGTTATGCCTCGTGAAGAAGATCCACAGATTGCGATTAGTGGTGGGAGTATTATTGTTGCAGCACCGGGTCTTTCGCCAAAAGAGGTTGAAAAGGTTGTTGTACAACCCTTAGAGCAAAAAATTCGTGAGATTAACGGGGTTGAGCATATCTACTCTATGAGTATGGAAAACGTTGGTATTATCAATGTAATGTACTATATTGGACAAAATAGAGAAGCCTCAAACCTAAAACTTTACGATAAAGTTATGCAAAACATGGATTTAATGCCAAAAGAAGTAATGCAGCCTTTAGTAAAACCGTTTGACATTGATATTGACATTCCAATAGTCAATATTGCTTTTTATCAAACAAATAACCAACTAAAATATCCTGAATTTCTAAAGACCATTCAAGATCTTAAAATGAAAATCGCACAGATTGAAAATGTTTCTAAAACCGATCTCAAAGGGGAACACAAACAACAATTCAATGTTGATGTAGATCTCAACAAACTCAAAGGGTATCATCTTTCTCTAGGACAAATTGTTCAAGCTATTAAAGCTATATCTATGAAAGCTCCTAATGTAGACACTACTACAAAAGAAGACAAACTTGTAGTATTTGGTGTTCAGAATGTTATAGAAACTGTTGATGATGTAAAAAACATTATGGTAGCACAGTATATGGGTTCACCAATATATTTAAAAGATGTAGCTACTGTTAATGACGGCATAGATTTAAACAATAAACTCTCGGCTAAAATTACACTCAACGATGCTAAAGATAAAAACTCTTATCCGCAAATTACACTCAGTGTATCGAAACTAGCCGGTTCAAATGCAGTTTTCGTAGCCGATGATGTAAAAGAGCTTTTATCGGAATATGATGAAAAATTAAAAAAACTGGGGATTAACTACAAAATCACTAGAGATTACGGTAAACGTGCTGATGAAGCTGTAAGTGAACTTGTTGAACACCTTGTTATTACGATCATTATTATTGCTGTAATGTTGGTATTTTTCCTTGGATACAAAGAGAGTGCTATTGTAACTTTTACCGTTCCTGCAATCCTTGCAGCTACACTATTTATTGCATATCTAAGTGGACAGACAATCAATAGAATTACTCTTTTTGCATTCTTGCTCTCATTAGGTCTGCTTGTTGATGCAGCAATTATTGTTATTGAAAATATCCACAGACATTTACATTCACACGATAGTGAGCATAAAGATATAGATACATTAGTTATAAAAGCAACCGACGAAATTGGTGCTCCGACAAACATTGCAACATTAGCAATCATTTTAACAATGGTGCCTATGGCATTTGTCGGTGGTATGATGGGTGCGTTTATGAAACCTATTCCACTTAATGTTCCTGTTGCTCTTATAGCATCTTTAATTGTTGCATACATCTTTACACCGTATTTAAGTAAAAAACTATTAAAAATTGAGGATGATGGCTCACATCATCATGAAGAAAATAAAGGGGAAGTATAATGGGTCACCATCATAAAGGTAAAAAGTTTGAAAACTTTATCTTTGATATTTTACAAAATAGATCAAAAAAACTTTTAGTTATTGGTTTAGTTTTTGCATCATTGTTTATCACTATCATGATGCTCCCAACAGAGATTGTTCTTGCAAGAATGCTCCCTGGAAAAAGTTCAAATACATTTAGCGTTTATGTTAAAACTCCAGCCGGGAGTTCTATATCACAAACACAAGAGGTAGTAAGTTGTGTGGAAGATACTCTAAAACCTGAGAAAGAAGTGACAGATATAGAAAGTTTCATAGGTGAAGGTGCACCACTTGATTATGCAGGTCTTGTAAAAGGGAGTGGTATGAAACAAGGTGAACGATTTGCAGAGATCGTTGTAAACCTTACAGATAAACACGATAGAGATGAAAAATCTTTCTTAATGGTACAACGTCTTAGACCTTCGGTCAAACAATGTGAAGCAAAAGTAAATGGTACAGTTGTTCAAATGATAGAGATGCCTGCGGGTCCTCCTACAATGGCCTCAATTGTTGTAGAAGTGTATGGTGATTCAAATGAAAAAGTTGCAGACATTGCTCATGAAGTTTCAAGTGTACTACAAAAAACAGACAAAATAGTAGATGTCGATGTAATGAGTGAGACACCTTTTAATAAGTATGAACTTATGCCAATTTCTGAAAAGATCGCCAGAAGCGGTTTAAGTGTTGAACAAGTAAACCAGATATTATACTTAGCTTTTAAGGGGATGGTAGTCGCTGTAAAAAATACTATAGAGCTTAATGATCAAGTGGGTATATTTGTATCGCTTAGTAAAGATACGAAAAGCATTAATGAGCACTCTTTAAACTCGTTAAGAGCAAAACTCAGTTCTTTATACCTTATGAATAAAAAAGGGATGATGATCCCGTTAACGGAAGTTGTAAATATTCAAGAGGTGAAATCTGATAGAACTATTTACCATAAAGATTTAAGAACGATGATCAACGTTACAGCTGAAACAGACAATCAAAGTCAGGTATACCCTCTTTTAGATGCGCGTTCACAAATGATAGATTATTTTTCACAAAAAGGTTATGAGGTAACAAAAGAACCTGGAATCTCTACACATATGTTTGATCTAACTCTAACGGACAAAAAAACCGGTGAAGAATACCTTCTTCGTTGGGATGGAGAGATGAAAGTAACTCTTGATACGTTTAGAGACTTAGGGGCTGCATTTATCGCTGCTTTAGTGCTAATCTTTTTACTGATGGTAATTTACTATAAATCATACGCAATCAGTGGAA
This sequence comes from Sulfurimonas sp., assembly GCA_037384685.1. GTDB lineage: Bacteria > Campylobacterota > Campylobacteria > Campylobacterales > Sulfurimonadaceae > Sulfurimonas. The sequence continues at coordinate 4,866 of JARRNV010000037.1, read as the reverse complement.
TTATTTTAGGTGGTAGTTTTCTTTCTATTATCGGTGTTATTTTAGGGCACTTAATAGCTGATATTGTAACGGCAGATACGTTCTTCTTAACAGCTACGAGTTTAATTGGGTTTATCGCTTTAATGGGTATTAGTTCAAGAAACTCTTTATTGCTTGTTGATTTTACAAAAGATCTGATCAATAACCAAGGAATTGAAAAACGTAGAGCAATCGCTATTGCAAGTGCTACAAGAGCAAAACCTATTTTACTCACTGCTATTGCAATTATCTTGGGTTCTGCGCTACTTGCAAGTGATCCTATCTTCGGTGGTCTTGGAGTAGCACTTATATCCGGTACTGTTGTAGCGGTAATTGTTTCTATTATCTTTGTTCCAATATTAATGGACAATACAAAAGCTATTTAGTACTTTTCAATGTAAACTCTTTTTGGGTTTACATACCTACTCCCACTAGAAAAAATCCAACAAATCAATTAAAATAAAAAAGAGAAATAATAAGAGGTAAGGCTCTTATAAAGCCTTACTTTGAAGAAAGTTAATTATCTATATACGAGCGTAGTTTACACTTAAACAAGCTTCTAAAGATGCTAATTCTTTAAGTGTTTTTTCATTTACAGCACCATCTACTAAAATAACAGCTAATGCCTCTTTATTTTCATTACGTGCTAAAGAAAAGTCTGCAATGTTTACATTGTTGTTTGCAAGTGTAGTCCCTACACTCCCAATTACACCAGGAACATCAGAGTTTTTGAACATAATCATGTCCCCTTTTAATGGTACTTCAATTTCAAAACCATCAATTGCTACCATTCTATGAACACCGTCATCAAAAATAGTTGCACTGATCGTTGTAGTCCCTTCAGATGTAGTAAGTTTTGCTGTAATAAGGTTTTTATAAACACTTGAGTCACCTAAATTCTCAGTCTCAATTTTAATATTTTTCTCTTTAGCAATAAAGTCAGCATTAACATAATTGATTTTATCACTACTTTGGCTCATAGCACCAACTGTAACAAAAGTTGAAAGAGAATCTACATAGTTACCAATTTCACCACGTCCACTCACTTTAATAGAGATAATTTGAGACTTGTTTATCTGTGATGCTAAGAAACCGATTTTTTGTCCCATCTCTAAAAAAGGTTTTACAAATGCCGGTATTTTTGATTCATCGATCGGTAAGTTAAGTGCATTAGGATACGAAATCCCTTTTGCAGCAGCAATTGCATTTTCAGCTGCTTGTGTACCGATGTTATACTGAGACTCATAAGTGTTTGCCCCTAAGTGTGGAGAAACAACAATATTGTCTAAGTCAAGAAGTTTATTGTCTGTTGCAGGTTCTTTTCCAAATACATCGATACCTGCAAAACGGATTTTTCCAGATTTTAGTCCATCATATAATGCATCTTCGTTATAAAGATCACCACGTGCACAGTTTACTAACACTACGCCATCTTTCATTTTTGCGATCTCATCTTCACCTATAATACCGATAGTCTCTTTGTTTTTAGGTGTATGGATAGTAATAACATCACACGCTAAAATATCTTCAAAGTTTTTAGTGTATGCCATATCTAAATCTGTTACTTTAGACGGGTTAATATATGGATCGTAAGCAACAATATCCATTTCAAAAGCTTTAGCGCGTTTTGCAACACGACTACCGATATTACCAAAACCGATAACACCTAACTTTTTACCTTTAAGCTCATAACCGTACCATTTTTCACGTTTCCAGATTCTCTGGTTTTTAAGATGGTCATGAGAGTATGGGAACATTCTCATACAAGAAAGCATGTGTGCCATTGTAAGCTCAACTGCTGCAATAGTATTTGCAGTCGGTACATTCATTACAATAATACCCTGCTTTGAACACCCTGGAATATCAACATTATCTACACCAACACCTGCACGAACAAGTGCTTTAAGTTTTTTTGCATGCTCTAAAAAGAAAGGATCAACATCTGTAGAACTTCTTGTGATTGCTACGTCAGCTTGTGGAATAATTTCCGTTACAAGTTTATCTTTTGGCTCATCTGCTGCCATAATAAAGTTTACGTTTTCATCATTTTGCAACATATCTAAACCAGCTGTATGGATATGGTCACAAACTACAATTGTATATTTTTGCATTTTTAATATTCCTCTTTAAATAGCTCTGTTTGAGCTTGAATTTTATAATTTTTTAAAACTTTCACTAAGTCATTTAATTTATCTACATTTTGTGAATAAATAAGTAAACCTATTCCTGTTTTATCTTTTTGGAGATAATATTTTAAGTGATGTCTTTTAAGTTCCTCTTGTAAACAAAAAAGTTGGTAAGGATCTTTTACTTTCGCAGACAACTTATAGGTTTTAGTTTTAGTTATTTTTTCATCTAAATCAAGTTTTACATAAACTTCATTTACAGGATAACTATACCCTTTTCTCTCAGATTCGGAAAAATGGTTTAACCACACCTTTTCCGGTTTTGATGGAATAAGTTCAGTTTTTAATTCTAAAGGTTTCCCCTCTGCTATAGGCTCATAAGAGTTGATGGAGATGAGGAAAAATAGTATAAAAACAGCTACTCCCAACGCAATCGCAGGAGTGAGCCATTTAAAAACAATTTGCATAAATTATTTTTTTATTTGGTCTTTTATCAAGTCACCAAGTGAGTGAGACTCAGTATCATTGATCTCCTCTAACATTGCTTGATTTTTAATATAGTCTAGTTTTTTAACAGATAAACGGATACGGTCACGACGTGTGTCAATATTTGCAATAGCAGCTTCGATCTCTTGACCGGCTTCTAGCTCTTCTTTATTTAAAGGAGCTAAATCTTCATCACGAATAAGTGCATCTACACCATCGCCTAAAGATACAAATACACCAAAGTCTTTAATGTCACGAATAGTTCCAGTTACAACAGAGTTTACTTTATGTGTTGAAGCAAATTTATCTCAACTTCATCACCAGATTTTAAAATATCCTTTGCTTTTGTCCCTTTATCCCAAGAGATATCTTGATTATGTAGTAAACCTTCTACACCGTCAATACGAACAAATGCACCGAAATCAGTTAAAGATGTTACTGTTCCAGTTACAACTTCACCTTCAGAATGCTTTTTCATGAACTCATCAAATGGTTTTGGAAGAAGTCTTTTTAAAGATACACGAAGTTTATGTGTTTTAGGGTTAATCTCAATAACTTCAACATCAATTTCTTGACCAACTTCTAAATAATCAGCTGGGTTTTTAACATTTTTATCCCAAGTGATCTCTGAAATATGTAAGAAACCTTCAATATCGTTACCAAGGTCAACAAATACACCGTAGTTTTCAATATTTGAAACAGTTACAGTGATTGTATCACCTTCATCTAGTTCAGACTCAACTTCTGCCCATGGATCAGCTTGAACAGCTTTTACTGAAAGTGAAAGATGACGCTTATCTTTATCGTAAGCGATAGCTTTAACAGTTACACTATCACCCTCTTTATAAAGTTTTGCAGGATTAACTGGACCTTTGTAAGAGATCTCATTGTAGTGTACTAAACCATCAACACCACCTACATCTACGAACATACCGTAGCTAGTGATCTTTTTAATTACACCCTCAACAATTACGTCGTCAGCCATAATTTTGTCAATAATCTCTTTCTTTTTCTTTCTCTCTTCATTAAAAAGTTTGCGACGAGAAAGTACGATTGAGTTATCAGCAGGATCAAGTTTTATAACTTGTGCTTTGATTTTTTTACCGACTACATCATCACTGTCTTTAAACGCAGCTAATGAACGTGGCATAAAGAAAGAAACATCATCAGCTTCTATTACGTATCCACCACGATTTTTCTTTGTAATTACACCTTCAACAACTAAATCTTCAAAATCATCTTTATGTGCATCTATAAATTCAATAGTTTTTTCTTGCTCAAGAACTTTTTTATAAGAGATTTTAGGACGCTCATTGTAGTATCCTGTAATCATCACTTTAATCTTATCGCCGGTACCAAATTTTAGTTCACCATTTTCATCGCGAATTTCATCTAGGTTAATAATACCTTCTAATTTGTCACCTACACCAACTAATGCTCTGTTATCATCAGCTTGAATTTCAACTATTTCGCCCTCTACGATGCGACTTGTTTCTTGTTGTTTTTCACTTGCAGCAAATAATTCTGCAAAACTCTCTTCTTCTTCGAATGATTCGTTATCGAACGCCATTACCTATCCTCTGTTACTAAAAATTGTGCAATTATAACTAAAATATAGTTACAATTGTATAAATTTGTTGAAGAATTGAGAGTTTTATGAAATATTTAATTTTATGTTTTCTATAACGTTTTGGATAATCCAATCAGGGGTAGAAGCACCAGCAGAAATACCACATAAGTTTTTGTTATTAAACCATGAAAAATCTAAATCTTTTTCATCTTCTATGTGATAAGAATCTATACAATTTTCTTGTGAAATTTTAAATAATTGTTTTGTATTTGAAGAGTTCTTCCCACCAATGATCAACATCACATCAGCACGCTTTGATAGTTCTCGTACTGCGTCTTGATTTTCAAAAGTTGCATTACAAATAGTGTTAAAAACTCTTACCTCTTTATATCTTGGAATGAGATAGTTAGCTACTTTCATATAGTCTTCAACTTTTCTTGTTGTTTGGGCAATTAGCGCTATTTTTTCATGGAGCTTAACACCTTGAAGGTCTTCAGGCGACATTACTACTATTGCTCCATTTGTAGCATAAGAGCGCACACCTTTGATCTCCGGATGTTCTTCATCTCCGAATATTACTACACTATACCCGAGTTCACTCATCTCTTGGGCGATCTCTTGAGGTTTTGTAACATAAGGGCATGTTGCATCAACAACATTCACACC
>JARRNV010000036.1:0-13910 GCA_037384685.1 Sulfurimonas sp. | reverse complement strand
ACAAACTTTACTGTCTCAATAAGAGAGAATGTAATTAATATCTATAAATAAAAGGGATTGAAGATTGAAAAAAGAGAAACCAAACCCAAAAAGGGTTTAGTTGAATTTATGCAGCTAATGCAGCTTTTGAAGCTTCTACTACTTTTGCAAAAGCAGCAGCATCATTCATAGCCATATCAGCAAGAATTTTACGGTCAAGCTCGATGCCAGATTTTTTAAGTCCGTTCATGAAAGTAGAATAGTTCATATCATTTAAACGACATGCAGCATTGATACGGATGATCCATAGTTTACGGAACTCACGTTTCTTTTGTTTTCTGTCACGGAACGCATAATACATTGAACGTTCTAATTGTTCTTTAGCTTTTCTAAAGTGTTTACGACGACCACTATAGAAACCTTTTGCTAATTTTAATATTTTTTTGTGTCTTTTTCTACGAACGACACCAGTTTTTACTCTTGGCATTTTATTTCCTTATTTTTCTTTACCTAGCTGATCTTTCAGTCAAGGTGCCACTACTTTGGTGGACTTGCCCAACAATGCGTTGGAGAGTTTATTAAATCAACTAAAAAATTAGTTAATCATTGCCTTAATGTTTTTAGCGTCTACTTTAGCAACCACTTTTGGAGTGTTTTGCTCACGACGAGTTTGTGCATCTTGTTTTGTTAAGATGTGGCTTCTAAACGCAGTACCACGTTTAATTTGACCGTTTTTCTTAACTTTAAAGCGCTTAACAGCACCTTTTACCGATTTCATTTTTGGCATCGACGGCTCCTTTGTAAAATTCTCAAAATTTGAGACGCGAATTATACCATAAATTTTTTAAAGTTTTGCTATACTTTGTATATGAATTCAATAACACATGTAAAAAACGCTCTGAGTGAGCTAGATAGCGAGGTTGAAAAGATCTTAACTGACTGGTCGATTCCGCTGAATGAAAAAGATAATTTAATGCTCCCGATTTTGCAACAAAAGAAGGTTCTCTCACAGACTTTAGAGGACTTGGAATATTTACGTGACAATCCGCCGACGCCAAATCAACCGTGTGGAATTTCAAAATATAGGGATGATAATTAAATAAAGAGGTAAGTGCCCCCCTCCAGATACCTGCGGCACATGAATAGACAAGGTGTGCTGCTGTGTTCCCACCCTGACACATTATCTCGCCAACCCATTGCACAGGTCTAAAGAAGAGCGACGAAATTATAGCAAATATATCTTAATAAAAGTTTTATAGGAGAAATTTTGGTCTATGTTGTTACTGCGCTAAAAAGTGAGGCACAAGCATTTGTCGACAAATACAAACTGACAAAATCATCTCTGAAAAACTATACACTTTTCTTAAATGAAACAATGAAGGTGATTGTGAGTGGTATAGGTGTTGAGAACTCCAGACTTGCAACACAAACCCTTATAAACCAATTTGATATTACCGATGATGACAGTTATATTAACATCGGCGTTTGCGGAGCAAGTTCCAAACACAAGGTCGGTAAACTACTTCAAATAGGTGCAATTATTTATGAGAATATTGTTTATCCATTTGGTGAAGGTGTGCAGCTTCATTGTAAAAATGAAGAGATCAATCAAGGGGATTTTGAAGCAGTCGATATGGAGAGTTACGGATTTTATGATGCAGTTATTCACAACCCTGCTATTAAAAATTTTGCAATATACAAAGTTGTAAGCGATCATTATGAGCCCGAAAGCCTAACAAAAGATATGGTAAAATCACTTCTATTTAAACAACTAGATACTTTGGAGCTCTTTTGAAACTACTGCTAACTTTTTTACTTCTCTTTTTCTCTCTTCACGCAAATGTAACAGAGATACAACTTAAAAATATGATCGCAAAAATGTTGATCGTGGGATTTGAAAATGAGAACTTCGATCAAAGCTATCAACTTGGTGGTGTTATACTTTTCGACAAAAACTATAAACACCCAAATAAGCCTAAAAACATAATTAACCCAAAGCAATTAAAAGCACTAACGCTAACACAGTCAAAAAATGCCCCTTATTTTATCGCTGTCGATCAAGAGGGGGGAAAGATTGCACGTTTAAAAACTGACAAAGGATTTTACCAGGCACCTTCGGCCAAAGAGATCGCACAGATGGAGCTTTCAGAGGTACATAAACTTTATAAAAAACAATCACTCATGTTAAAAGAGTATGGAGTCAATTTAAACTTTGCACCCGATGTAGATCTGAGTGTAAACCCTCAAAATAAGGTGATTTATGGACTTGAACGATCTTACGGCAAAGAGCCTGATACTGTCGTAAAATACGCCTCTTGTATGATCGATGAACAAAATAAAGCCGGAATTATCTCTGTAATCAAACACTTTCCGGGACATGGATCATCACTTGGAGATTCTCATAAAGGGTTTGTCGATATTACAAAAACTTGGAACAAAACTGAGTTAGAACCCTACAAACAACTCATTGTAAAAAACACTGTCGATATGATAATGACTGCACATGTTTTTAATGCAAATTTTGATGATAAATACCCAGCTACTCTTTCTTATAATGTAAACACAAAGCTACTTCGCGGTGAGCTTGGATTTGGCGGTGTTATTGTGAGTGACGATATGCAGATGAAAGCGATTAGCGATCATTACTCGCTTCAAGAGGCAACAAGCTTAGCGATAAATGCAGGTGTAGATATGTTGGTTTTTGGAAACCAACTTGGCTCAAACACTCCTAAAGAGTTGGTTGAAACCATCTACAGCCAAGTCAAAAATGGAAAAATCCCTCTTCAAAGAATAATTGAAGCAAATAAAAAAATTGAGTTTTTACATACCAAATCGCAGATCATCCAAAAACCGATCGTTTTTACTGAACATAGAAAACAGATGACAAAAGAGTACATAAAACAACACTACGCTCTGGATGTAAAAAACATCAACATAACTCCAAAGATGATCGTACTGCACTGGACGGCCGTTATGAGTTTTGAAGATTCCTATAAAAGGCTTTACCAAGAGGAATTATTTATCGATCGTAAAGATATCGCTTCAGCATCACTTTTAAATGTCTCTGCACACTTTTTAGTTGATCGTGACGGAACAATTTACCAACTAATGCCCGATAACTGGATGGCACGCCATGTAATTGGACTTAACTACTCCACTATCGGGGTTGAAAATGTTGGCGGTGAAGCAAATGAAAAAGAGGACCTTACTCCCGCTCAAGTAAAGGCAAACATAGCATTGGTACGTTACTTAAAAATGAAATATCCATCGATAACGTACCTTATAGGGCATCATGAATATAGAGAGTTTGAAGCCACTTCGCTTTGGCTTGAGAAAGATAAAGGATACCGAACTACTAAAGTTGATCCCGGAGATAAGTTTATGAATAGTGTCCGTATACAAGTAAAAGATTTAGGATTAAAATCTCGTTATGAGTAACCCTTTTTCACCACTTGATTGGACTATATTTATACTCTACCTATTTGCTTTGGCAATGAGTTCATATATCTTTTCACGTGTGAAAATAACTTCTACAAAAGATTATTTCACTTCTTCAAACTCAATTCCTGCACTTGCAGCTGCAATCTCAATAGTAGCAACAACACAATCGGCTGCTACATTTTTAGGAGTTCCGGAGTTTGCCTATAAAAACAACTTTACACTCATAGGATTTTACTTCTCCTCACTGCTCGCTGTCTTTTTTGTGGCCTACTTTTTTGTACCAAAGTTTTATGAGATCAAAGCGGTGACAGTTTACGAACTTTTAGAAAACCGCTATGGTGCACAAGCAAAACAACAAGCAGGGATAATGTTTTTAGTGGGTCGTGTACTTGCCAGTGGAGCACGTTTGTATATAGCAGCTCTTGCAGTGAGTATGATACTTTTTTTAGATATTTCCCTTGTTCATATGATGATCTCAATTTTACTTTTACTCTTCGGTGCTCTGATCTACACATATTTTGGCGGAGTAAAGTCGGTTATTTACAGCGATATTATTCAAACTATCGTATACGTTAGTGCAGGAGGATTAGTATTTTACTATCTTTACACCTCTTTGGGTTCACAAGAGATTTTTCAAACACTCAACTCTCTTGGAAAATTGCAAATGATTGAAACAAGTATAGATGGAAAGTTCAGCATCTTTGGTTTACTTGGTGGATGGCTTTTATTAAACATTGCGGCATTTGGACTCGATCAAGATATGAGTCAAAGAGTGCTTTCTTGTAAAACCAAACAAGATGCAAAAAAATCTTTGGTTTTATCTATAATTATCACTATTCCTATTGTATTTTTATTTTTAGGAATTGGTGCTTTACTCTTTTTACACTACCAAAATAATATGATTATTCAAAGTTTCGGCGATGAAAAGATAACTATATTTATGTACTATATTTTAAATGAGATGCCTGAAGGTCTACGTGGATTTGTAACGGTTGGAGCGATTGCAGCAGCACTTTCTTCAACAAATTCGGTTCTTGGTGCTATGAGTTCAGTAGCCATAGAAGATCTTTATAAACCATACAAACTAAAAAAAGAACCACTTACAGATGAAGCAGATTTTTTAAAAGCTTCACGCCTAAGTGTATTACTCTTTGCACTGAGTCTTTTTCTAATGGCAGTTGTAAGTTACTTTTGGCAACGATATTTAGAAGTTTCACTTATCTCCTTTGCGCTTGGAGTTATGGCTTTTGCATATACGGGATTACTTGGTGTTTACTTTAGTGCTATCTTTACAAAACGCGGAAATTCTACACTCGTACCTTATTCTCTTGCGGGTGGATTTTTAACAGTTTTGGTACTGCAAACATCACTTTTTGGTTTTACACTTGGGTATGATTGGCAGATTGTTGCAGGATTTGTGGTAGCATTTTGTATTATGATGTTAGGAAAACAAGATGGCTAAATATATAGGTGTAATGAGTGGTACAAGCTTTGATGGAATCGATATAGCTCTATGTGAGATCGATGAAAATAGTTGCACCCTTTTACACGCGCATGAGTACCCTTACCATCCAAGCCTTAAAAGTGAAGCCTTAGAGATGATCGAAAAGCCCACAACCCTTCAAACAATCGGTGAGATCGATGTAAAGCTAGGAGAGATGTTAGCAAATGCTATTAATGCTTTTTTAGTACAGTACAACGTCAATAGATATGAAATTAAAGCTATAGGGCTACATGGGCAAACACTTTGGCATTCGCCAGAATCTAAACACCCATTTTCTATGCAATTAGGATCTGCCAGTGTTGTTGCTACAAAAACAAAGATAGATGTAGTAAATGACTTTCGATCAAAAGATATAGCAAACGGTGGGCAAGGTGCACCGTTCGCTCCCGCTTTTCACAAGTTTTTATTTGAAAAACTCTCTAAAAACATAGCAATTATAAACATCGGCGGCATGGCAAACATCACACTTTTAGGTAAAAAGTATCTTGGTTGGGACTGTGGTTGTGGCAATGTATTGTTAGATTATTGGATCGCAAAAACTGAGCATCAAAGCTACGATCAAGATGGTAGGTTTGCAAAAAGTGGAAAAGTTATTGAAAAACTTTTATCTGCAATGCTTCAAGATCCTTACTTTGCCAAAAAACCTCCAAAAAGTACAGGCAGAGAGTATTTTAATGAGCAGTGGCTAGAGAAACATCTCAAAGATCTTGGCTCCTATGATCCCAAAGATGTACAAGCGACACTTACAGAACTTACAGCGCAGACAATTGTAAACGATATAAACGGTGTCGATGAGATCATCCTATGTGGTGGCGGTGCTAAAAACATCCACTTAGCCCAGCGTATAAAAGAGTTGAGCCAAAAAGATGTGAAAACTACCAATAAATACGGAGTTGACAGTGACTTCTTAGAAGCTATGATCTTTGCTTGGTTTGCTTACAAAAGAGTTCACAAACAACCAGTAGAGTTAAAAGAGATAACAGGAGCATCTAAAAACTCTATACTTGGGACACTAACATGCAGCAATTAAAAGTATATTTGCAAACAACCCCGTATAAAGATCATAATCTCGAAATCGCTTCGGCAGATGCAAGTTTTCGGAGCTACTACCGTTTAAGGGACAAAGAGCAAACATATATATTGATGGATGCTTCATTAGAGAAAGAATCACTACTTCCTTTTGTAAATATAACCGAAAAACTGCTAAAAACAGATGTAAAAGCACCACAAATTTATTATAAAGATTTGGAAAGTGGTTACTTAATACTAGAAGACTTTGGAAATACAAACTTATTGGATATTTTGAACGAAAACAATTTTGAAGCACTGTATAAACAAGCGATCAATGAAATTTTAAAGATGCAAAATGCAGATACTTCCAATCTACCACTTTATGACAAAGCCTTTTTACATTTTGAGATGGATCTAATGCAAGAGTGGTACTTTAAAACTTTCTAACTCTCAAGAAAAAATGTTAGCCGATACCCTTGATCAGATCTCTAATATTGTTCTCTCTCAACCACAAAATGTTTTTGTACATCGCGATTTTCATTCTAGAAATATAATGGTTCAAAAAAGTGGAGAGCTTGGTGTTATTGATTATCAAGATGCAATGAACGGAGCTATTACTTACGATCTGGTTTCATTACTAAAAGATTGTTACATCTCTTTTGATCGAAAAAAGATAGAGACTTTAGTACTCTACTTTCACGATCAGTTAGCTCTTGATGTTGATGACGCTACTTTTATAAAATGGTTTGATTTTATGGGATTACAGCGCCATATAAAAGTGCTTGGAATATTTTCACGTCTTCATCTTCGTGACGGCAAAGATGGATACCGCAAAGATATACCGCTAACACTTTCGTATGTTATAGATACCGCTTCAAGATATGACGAAACAAAAGCCCTGTCCGAGTTTTTAGAGAGTGTGCAATGAAAGCGATGATACTCGCAGCGGGTCGCGGTGAGAGGATGCGTCCACTTACCGACACTACGCCAAAACCACTTTTAAAAGTCGGTGACAAAGAACTCATCGTCTGGCATATTGAGCGACTGGCAAAAAATGGTTTTAAAGAGATCGTGATCAACATTGCCCATCTAGGGGAACAAATACCTCAAACTCTTGGAGATGGGAGTCGTTGGGGTGTAACGATCACTTACTCAGATGAAAGAGATTCAGGAGCGTTAGAGACGGCAGGGGGGATCAAAAAAGCGTTGCAATATCTTGGAGATGAACCTTTTTTAGTCGTAAACGGTGATGTTTTTTGTAACTACGACTTTGATCCAAGTTTTGATCTGCAAAATAAACTTGCCCACCTCATTTTAGTACCTAATCCACCACATAATTTAAAAGGTGATTTTGGCTTAGAGAACTCTTTAGTATATAACCACTTAAATGAGATGTGGACATTTTCAGGTATAGCTTACTATAATCCCAAAATATTTAACGATGTCGCTGTTGAAAAAACACCTTTAGCTCCATTACTTCGTAAATTTATAGAGGAAAAAAGAGTAAGCGGTGAAGTTTTTAAGGGATTATTTAAAGACATTGGAACACCACAAAGATTGGATGAGATAAATGAGATACTTCATACTATTACTTAGTATATTTTCAACTACTGTTTTTGCTAAACACTATACAAACTGTACATTTCAAAACCCGCATTACAGCGATATATGTAAGAAAGTAGTAAAAAACGGAGTAAGTTACGACTATGCAAACAGATTTTTACTCTCTTACTTTAAAACACAAAAATATGATGAAATAAGCTGGAAATATCTCAAACCTAAATATATCAAGTACCATAAACAAAAAGAGAAAAAAGCGAACAACGTACTTGTGACACGTATACCTCAAATGGTTGAAAATCTCAAAAAACACAAAGAGGCATACCACTATGCAGAGGCAAAGTACGGTGTAAACAAAGAGATTATCGCGGCCATCCTTTTAAAAGAGACAAATCTAGGGAAAATAAAACCAACTCATGATGCTTTTATAGTTTTCAATACCATTGTAACCAGACTTCCAGATCCAAAAACAAAACGTGAAGAGTGGCTTTTACGTATGGGGAAAACAAATATGTCTACGATCATACAGTATTGCTATAAAGAGAAACTCTCCCCTGAAGAGTGTAATCTTCCAAGCTCTTATGCAGGTGCTATAGGGATCCCCCAATTTATGCCAAACAGTTTTGTTTATACGGAGTCTTATAAAAACGGTATTCCCGATCTTACAGATATGAATGATGCTATCATCTCCGTTGCAAAGTTTTTAAATAAAAAAGCGGGTTTTGATACTCTTATAGAGTGGAAAAAGATGAAAAACATTGCGAATATAGAGCAAGAATGGTATCAGTATGAATTTGATCATAAAAATACATCATTTGTTTATGAGAAAAATTCAAAAACAGGAAAAGCATACAAATGTTTTACTAAAGACAAACCTGAGCTTGATTACCTCAAAGGGTATATGAAGAAAGTGATGCGTTATAACAACTCATCTAACTACGCAATCGGAGTTATCCGACTTGCACACGATGCTGCCTCACTTCTCACTAAGTAAGACTAACTCTAAAGTCCCGCTAATATAGTTAGCAAAAAAAGTAAGTACCTCTAGATCATCTCCATCAAAGTCATAACGGCTTTTATTGAGCAATTGTATAATTCCCATGATCTCTCTTTTTGAATTAAAAATCGGGATTGTGATCATATTTTTTGTTTTATATCCACTTTTTTTATCTATACTTGGTAAAAATCTCGGATCTTCGTAAGGATTATTTACCACTTGTGCCTCTCTCTGTGCATAGGTGTCACCGACAATACCTGAACTTAAAGAGATTACAATACGCCCACCAATACCGTCACTTAGCTTTGTCCATAAAATATTTTCACTCTCATCTACTATAAAAATGGAACATCTATCAGCATTAACAATCTCTTTTGCCTCTTTTGCTATAAGTTCTAAACTATCATCAACATTTTCTACTTTTACTAACTCTTTTCCAAATGCTGCAATTTGATTAAATTTATTCATCATCTTCCTCATCTTTGTAAGTATTTAACAATTCAATAAATCCACTAACATAGTGTGCGAAAAATATCATAAAGCGAGCATCTTCATCATCAAAATCTTCTGCTTTGTTAAGTAGTTCTAAAACACCGATAATCTCTCTATGAGAGTTAAATATAGGCGCTGTAATAATATTATGCGTTTTGTATCCGGTTTGCTCATCTATGGCCGTTAAAAATTCAGGATGTGAATATGCATCATTTGTAACAACCGGTTTTTTCACCTTGATTGTATAGCCGACTATTCCCTGATTTGCAGGCATTGTAATTTTCTCAACACCATCTGCTAAAGTTGTCCATAACTCATTTTTTGAAGCGTTATAGATAAAGATCGAACAACGATCAGCATCTACAACCTCTTTTACATACTTCGCAATATGCGGTAACCCGCTCTCTAAAGATTTTTTATCAAGTAACTCTTTGGCAAATTCAGCTAATTTGTGTGATTTGTTTTTATACTTCATCGCAAAGACCCCTTTTATAGTAGAGTAATTTTGTAACTATTATAGTGTAAAATTTCAATAAAAAGAAGGATATATAATGAAAAATATAACTATATGGCATAACCCAAGATGTTCAAAATCTCGCCAAGCCCTTGCCCTTTTGGATGAAAACGGTTGTGAAAAAGAGGTCATCAAGTACTTAGAGCAAACTCCAAACAAATCTGAGATAAAAAAAGTGTTAGCTATGTTAGGTATTTCCCCTAGAGAATTAATGCGCACAAAAGAGGATATCTACAAAAAGTTAGATCTCAAAAATGAAAATAATGAAGAAAAACTGATCGAAGCGATGGCTGAGAACCCTAAACTAATTGAACGCCCTATTATAATAAAAGGTAATAAAGCGATCATAGCAAGACCACCTGAAAAAGCATTAGAACTACTTTCGTAATATTATTATTTTGATTTACCCATAATTATGTTAAACTTTTCTAGAATCAATTATTTTCTAGGAGAGTTTATATGCAACATATATATAATTTAGCAATCGTTGGAGCAGGTCCGGCAGGGATTGCAACTGCAGTAGAGAGTTACATGCAAGGTATTCACGACATCATCCTACTTGAAAAAGATGTCAATCACAACTCTACCATTAGAAAATACTATAAAGACAACAAACGTGTCGATGTTGAGTGGAAAGGGCAAAAAGTTGAGCTTGATGGAAACATCTACTTTATAGATGGAACAAAAGAATCAACCATAGATTTTTTTGATCAACTGATCAACAACCACTCGGTTGAACTGCAAACACAAGTCGAGGTGCAATCTATTGAGAAAAAAGATGGTTATTTTGAAATTTTTATGGCAGGAAAAAGCATAAATGCAAAATATGTCGTTGTTACAATCGGACGAATGGGAAAACCGAATAAACCATCGTATAAAATCCCGTCAAGTATTAGAAAAAAAGTAAACTACACAACAGATGAGTGTAGCGAGGGTGAAAAAATTTTAGTTGTAGGGGGAGGTGACAGTGCTGTTGAATACGCAGTCGATCTAAGTGCTAAAAACGATGTATCTATCTGTTACAGACGTGAAACTTTCAGACGTGCGAACCCGACAAACCAAAGAGATATCTCAAATGCTATTATGCATAGAGAAGTTAACCCTCTTCTTGGGATCGATATAGACGGTCTTGAAGATGAAGACGGAAAAGTAAAAGTAGTTTTCAATAACGACACTACAGAGGTGTATGACAGAGTTATTTATGCGATCGGTGGAACAACACCGAGTGCATTTTTGGCAAGTTCTGGCATAAAAGAAGAAGATGGCTAAAAATTTTGAAACAACTTCTGAATGGGTATGCTCATAAGGTGTTAAATACACTATTCTTTTGATCCCGGCAGCTATAAGATTTTTACTACACTCACTACATGGCTCCAGTGTTACATAGATAGTAGCGTCTTCAATAGAGATCCCTTTTCTAGCTGCCCAGATAAGTGCATTCATCTCAGCATGAATCTCGTATGTCTTACTCCAGTCGTGATGCTCTTTCGTATACTCATTTTCCCAATGATCACAACAGTTTACATATCCTGCAGGTGTGCCGTTATAGCCAGTACTTAAAATTCTTCCATCTTTTACAATCACCGCACCAACTTGTTTTGAAACACATTTAGAAGCGGTAGCGATCTCAAGTGCAATATTTATAAAGTTTTTATCGCTTATCATACAATCTCTTTATTCAGGCATTCTAATAATATTAATCTCTGCATTATCACGAAGTCTTGCAAAGTAATCATTTAAAACAACTTCTCTTTTATCCGCCATAATTGCATTAATGATTTGATTTTTTACACTCTCAACTCCACCCTCTCTTGCACTCTCAACAGATTTAAGATAAAAACTCATAAAACCGCCTTTTCCATTTGGAATAACAGGTGTAAAACCATGCACTTCCGTTTTCGTTAAAAGTTTTGCCAACTCAGGAGAGATTCTGTCATACGGAAGTACTTGCTCGTTTGTTGCAATATCGGGTGAGTAAAACATTGGGTTATCTACTTTTTCTTGTAATAGACTTTTATCTTTTGCATCGTAGATCACAACCGTAAAAGATGCCGGATGTTTATAATCATCTTGATGCAGTTTAAAATACTCTTCGATCTCTTCATCACTTGGCTCTTCCATTGAAGAGTATGCGATCGCACTATAAAGTTTTTGCGATAATAATTTTTGTTTTATCTTCTCTTTTAGCTGTGTAGAAGTTAGTCCGTTTGCTTCACGAACAGCATCGTAGAAGTCACTAATACTCATATTGTTACGAGAAGCCACTTTTTTAATATCGTCATACACTTCAGAAGAGCTTACGGTAATCTTTCTCTCTTCTATCTCTGCTGCTTCAAGTTTTTGACGAATTAAAACATCTGTCGCTTTTTTTACATCTAGATGAGAGAGTGCCATCTCATTTTTTATATCTTCTAAAGTGATCGCTTCATTTTTTACAACAATTGCAACACCGTCATAAACTTTTGCCTCTAAAAACCCTGTAAATAATAAAACCAGTAAAATTTTTCTCATAATTATCCATCAAATTTAAAATGAAGAATTATTTTACCCATTTTTAACCAACAGTACCCTAAAATTACACCACTAAAATTAAAAGGCTTACACATGGTTGTTACTCGTTTTGCTCCAAGTCCTACAGGATACCTGCATATCGGTGGTTTAAGAACTGCACTTTTCTCATATTTATGGGCAAAAAAGAATGGCGGAAAATTTGTACTTCGTATAGAAGATACCGATAAAGCTAGAAATTCAGAGGAAGCTACACAAGCAATTTTAAAAGCATTTGATTGGCTTGGACTTGAAGCTGATGGAGAAGTAACATATCAAAGCCAGCGTGATGATATCTACGCAAAATATATAAAACAACTCCTCGATGAAGGTAAAGCCTACAAATGTTACATGACAATAGAGGAATTAGAAACACTTCGTGAAACACAAATGGCTAACAAAGAGCGTGCAAAATATGATGGAAGATACCGTGATTTTGAAGGTACACCACCTGAAGGTGTTGATCCGGTTATTCGCATAAAAGCACCTGTTAGNNNNGGAGTAAAAGGTGATGTTGTTTTTAAAGCGGAAGACATCTTAGACGACTTTATTATCGCTCGTAGTGACGGAAGCCCGACTTATAACTTTGTTGTTGCAGTTGATGATGCATTAATGGGGATCAATCAAGTGATCCGTGGAGACGATCACCTCTCAAACACTCCAAAACAGATCGTAGTGTATGAAGCACTAGGATTTGATATTCCGGCTTTTTACCATGTTCCGATGATCCATAATTCACAAGGGAAAAAACTCTCTAAACGTGACGGTGCTACTGATGTTATGGCATACAAAGAGATGGGTTACCTGCCGGAATCACTTCTAAACTTTTTAGTGCGTCTTGGGTGGAGTCACGGAGATCAAGAGATCTTTTCGATGGATGAGATGATCGAGCTGTTTAATCCAAAAGATATTAACAAATCTGCTTCGATCTACAACACTGAAAAGCTTGATTGGCTCAATGCCCACTATATTAAAAATACTTCAAATGAAACTCTTGTAGAACTTTTAAATGAGTTTGATCTTATCCTTACTTCTCACGATAAAAAAGAGATTCTGCTCGATGCACTTAAAGAGAGAGCAAAAACTCTCCAAGAGTTAAGTGCCCAAGCAAAAGAGATCATTACAACACCAACAAGCTATGATGAAAAAGCTATGAAAAAAGCGATCAAAGCAGATACTGCAGATATTATCGCTAACTTCAAAATAAAACTCGAAGCTGCCGAAGATATTCATCTTCCAACTGAGTACCACCACCTCATCGAAGCAGTCGTAAATGAGATGGAGATCGGATTTGGAAAAATCGGACAACCACTTCGTATAGCGTTACTTGGAAAAATGGGCGGACCGGGCCTTGACGTTATTATGTCGGTAATCGGTAAAGAAGAGAGTTTAAAAAGAATAGAGAGTTTTATAGCGAATCTATAAACTCCCTACTCTTTATCTTGTGCGAGTTCAAACTTCCCTATAGCACACGATACAAAACTTTTTGCCTTTGTGGCATTTGTATCTATAAAGTTAAGCTTTTCATCACTCATCGGATACCCTAACTTTTTCAGTGCTTCACGTAAACCAGCAACTTGTTCATCTTCGATCTCTAACGTGATCTCTCTTGGCATTACATCAAGATTTACCTCAACTTCACCAAAAACATCTTTTAGTTTTGTCATTAATGTATTGGCACAACCACCGCATTTTACATTTTCAACTTGAAATGTCTGTTTCATTTTTTAGCTCCTTTTTTATAATATCAGCAACCCTGAACGAATTTGCATAAATAGTCCATGTGTATGGGACACTTCCACCCGTAGGCATAAAACTCGCATCTGTTACATACAAATTTTTTAGCTCATGTGTTTTACAGTTTT
>JARRNV010000035.1:0-9308 GCA_037384685.1 Sulfurimonas sp. | reverse complement strand
CGTTTGTTAGCAAGACCGGTTATAGGATCTTGGTACATCAATTTATGGTTTCTTTTTGCAGCCTCGTTTGCTTGGTTAAACATCTCTTCAACTTTTTTTACCATAGAGTTTATAACACCGCTTACCTCTTTAAATTCCGTTGTAAAAGGGATAGATTTTTCTATAATAAACTCATTTTTCATAATAGCTTCTGCTTGGTGCTGGATCCTTTTTAATGGTTTAAGAATAAAGTGAAGCATGATGTAGAGAATTACTAACGAGATAGTAACAAAGAGAACAAACAACATAACAAGTTTTGAAAATATTTTATATAGAGACTGATAGATGGTTGCATTATCTCCGGTTACTTGAACTTCTCCGAGTATACTCCATCCGGTAGTTACTTCCGATTTGACACTTTGGAGTTTGAGATCTGTGAGATCTATAAACCACTGAGGCACCCCTTCAATTTTTTCTTGATATTTTTGAGTATATTTGAAACTTGAACTGTATGATTTATAAGATATCTGCTGATAATACCCACTGCTAAAATCTGCATCTATGATCGAGATGACTTCCGCTTCTTCATTGTTTGCTTCAGAGAGTTCTTGTGCCAATGTAGATATATTGTTTACCGTGGTCTGGTACATACTCTCGATCATATCTGCCTTTGTATTATGGTAGTTAATCGCTAACACCGAGGCGAGTATGGTAATGATAATGAGAGATACCGCAAGGGCGAGTTGTTTAAAGAGTGTCATAATTTTTTCCTTTTCATATCAAGTTCAAGTTTTTTCCATTTTTTAGATTTGGGACCAGTGTCACCATTGATCATTTTTATGATTTTAACGAGATCGGGTCGTTTTGAAGCCGGAAGTACAAGTCTGTTATTGTTATCTAAAATCAAAATATCATCTTTTGTTTTTGGCTTATCGACTTTGAGATATGCTAAGACCATATGTGCGGTCTTTTTCCCTGTTCTGCTTTTATAAATTACATAAACAAACTTCATCTTTTCAGGGCTTACCCCCAGCTCTTTTAGGATGTAGTATTTTGTAATGGTGTAATCTTCACAATCTCCACCGTTTTTCCCGACAAATTCATAGAGTGTAGCCCAATAGTCGCTTACACCATAAAGTTCTTTATCGCTTTTATACTTGATGTAATTTACCCATGTATTGACAAAGTTGAGTTTTGCAAGATCGCTTCTACCTTTGAGATCTTCTAGCAGTTCCTCTTTAATATTGACAAATCGGTTTCTAGCGAAAGTGCCATACTTCTCATCAGCTTTCTCAATAATATCATTATCAATAAGCTCTGCATGAACAATAGTAGTGAAAAGTAGCATTATCAATACTAAATATCTCATCTTAATCATGCAATTATTATACTCAAATTATTGCTGTCTTTTATTAAATCCTGAAGAGCCTAGTTTCGCATTTATTGTAAAGTTTTCACTGTAAGATTTGAGATAGTTTGGGATCGCTCTGCCTTTGAGTTTCATAATATCATGAAGCATAGCATCAGCTACTCTTTGGTTTGGAATTTTTTTCTTGTTAGTTAAATATGTAAAAAGAAGTTCCCCTTGACGCCCAAGAGAAATTTTATAAGTAGCATCGGTTTGTTCGTAAATCCAAAGACTAAAAGCATAAAAGTTTTCAAATACACTCTCATTCTCCCATAATAGTTCAATAGAGTTTTTAAAGTTTGAACTGTTATAAAAAATATCCCAAAATCTAGCAAAGCGTTTCATATTTTGAATATCTTTAAAAGAGAGTTCACTGTTTTTTAAGATGTCATAAGGTGGAATGTCGCTGTATATCATATTAAAAGTTTCATCGTGTCTGTTTATATGTGTACCCGATAATTTTTTAAGTATGCCGATCTGAATTTCACAAGAGCTCATCTCCATAAGCTCATGTCAAGCTCCATATTTGCAGCTTTCATGTTGAGGTTAAATGTTCGATCGACAAACTTGAAGTTTCGTGCACCTCGTTTCCAAAGCTTTTCAAACGCTTCGAGTACTTTTTCTAGATCAAAGGCACGCACTTTTTCATCCATTGATGAGAGACAAAACTCACACTCAAACGGACATCCTCTAGAGATCTCTACATAGATGTATCTGTTTTGTATATCTTCATCACTATAGTATTCATAGGGGAGTTGCAACTCTTTTAGTTTTGGTGCCGAGAGGGGAATAATGCGATTGTTGGCTTTGTTATCTAAAATATTTTTACACAATTCGTAAAAAGCAATATCCCCCTCACCTTGAATAATGAAGTCGGCATCATCCAGATTTATACGAAAAGGTTCATAGCTCACTTCTGGACCACCGAGTACTATTTTTGTTTTTGGGGAGGTTTTTTTAATGATGTGAATAAGCTCTTGTATCTCTTGTGCATTCCAGATATACACACCAAGTCCGAGGATATCAGGGGTTTGATCGAGAATTTTTTCTGCAACACTTTGCATTGCATCATTAATGGAAAACTCCATAATCCGCGTATTTTGTTGAAGCTCTTGCATATTTGCATACAAATAACGAAGTGCTAAAGATGTATGTGTGTATCTGGAATTAAGTGTAGCAAGGATGATTTTCATAAAAGAAGTCTAGCATAAAAAAAGAAAAACCAGCCAAGAGGTAAAAAAGGGAAAAACTTGACTGGTTTAGTATAGTTTATAGGAGTATATTTTTTCTCGCATATGAAAGGGGGAAACATATTTGAGATAAAAAATTATATTAATTATAAGTAAATGCTAAGTAAATATAACATTACTTTTGATATTGAGTATATTCATCAAGCATAATATCTAATTGTTCAAAGAGATTATGTGATGCATCTTCCATAACTTTAAAGTTATCAACAATTTTTTCTACACTCCCCTCTTTAAACAAACTGTCATGATAAATATATTGCATATTTTCAGATGCTATATCATGCACTTTTTTGTGAACAGCATCCATGTTTTTAAATGCTTTTGTATGCCCAAAGCGTTCTTGTCCAATTCCAAAATACCATTTCCCCATACGACAACTTTTATGATCAGAAAAGTTTGCAGTTTTATCATTATTGAGAATTGATGAGTAGCTTTGTGATTTGAAAATAATATGATCAACTTTTAAAAGAGTTGTAAATAAACGGTTTTGGATACCAACGGCAGTTGTTGAAGATTTTGTTGCCATCTCATTTAAATCTTTAAAAGTTCCTTCAAAGTTATGGATCACATCATTTGATTCTTGAGCAATAGAGCTGATCTCATCAGAGTTTGTTCTCATATCGTTTGCTTCTTGTTGCAATGTTGAAATATTGATCTCTATCTCATTTGTTGCTTTTTGTGTACGTTCTGCAAGTTTTCTTACCTCATCGGCAACGACCGCAAAACCACGTCCATGTTCTCCTGCACGGGCAGCTTCAATAGCAGCATTAAGTGCTAAAAGGTTGGTTTGATCTGCAATATCTTTAATAAGTCCTAACACTTCGGAAATATCTTTTGTTCTCCCCTCTAAAGAGACAATCCCTTCGTGTGATGATGAGATAAGCTCAATAAGGGTATTTAAACGCTCCCCGATCTCTAAGACGCTATTTAAACTATTTTGAGATTGTTTCGCCGTATCTTGTGCGACTGTTACAATTTCGGTAGCATTATCCGACGTTGTATTTAAATCCTTTTGTATAACAGCAAGACCAGCTTCTATACCTCCGCCAATTTTTGAAAAACTGCTTGTCATATCATTTAAAATTCTTTTTTCATAACCATCTGAGACAGAAGCGATTGCCTCGTTTAGTTTTTCTTCTGTAATTTTAAAAACTCCATGAAAACCGTATGGAAAAGTTCTTCTATATGTTTTCCCAATGGCAGCATTCTCAACTGTTGATGCAGCATCTCTCATAAATGCTTCTACTTGATCCAAGACATTGTTTAGTGCCCAGGCGAAATCTGATTCTAAAGAGTCATTGTCTGGGATGTTTGTTACACGTTTTTCAAGTTTCCCTTCTGCTGCATCCATAAGTGCGCTATGAATACTCTGAATTAACTCATTATCAAAGTGGTTTGTATTATTTGAAGACATAAGTATAGAGAGCAATAAAGCTGCAATCGATATACCTAAAAGGATATACTCACTAATAACTACTGAATAGATACCAATGATAAATAGTGCACCAAGCAAGACAGCACTTTGTCTATTGTTGAATAGAGATGATAAACTCATCATATGAAACTCCTTTTTCACTCAAAGTATCCATCAGTATTTTTGTACCACCAGCTACCCCTTCTATTTTTTCAGCACTTAACATTTTTTGGTAGAGAGGTTTTATAAGTTCTAATGCTTTGTCTGAAGGCTTTCTTCTTACAGATAGGTATCCTATAATATTGCCATTGTTGTCCATTGATGGAGTTACATTTGCAAAAACCCAATATGAATTTTTATTTTTTGTTTGGTTTTCTACAAATGCAAAAACTTCTTCTTTATTTTCAATCTTATCCCATAGAAGTTGAAAAACTGCCTTTGGCATATTTGGATTTCGTACGATATTATGAGGTTGCCCCAATAACTCATTTTCACTATATTCAGCTATTTCTATAAATATTTGATTGACGTAAGTGATATAGCCCCTAAGATCAGTCTTAGATACTATAAAATCGTTCTCTTTAAGTTGCTTTTCCATTTTACCCCTTTTATAAAGTCACAAATTTATTATATATTAAAAAAGATTATAATCAGATTATAACAAGTAACAAAAACCGTTTTTGTAAAATCTCTGCTATACTTCCAGCATGACAACATTATTAGCACTTTTTTATTATTTTTATTTTTCTATTATCGGTGTTTATGTTATTTTCATCCCCAAGGTATTATCAAGTTACGGGTATAGTGCAAGTGAGATAGGAATTCTTTTAGGGGCAGCTCCACTTGTACGTTTTATACTTCCGTTTTTGTTTGTTAAAGGGTTAAAACTCAACAAAAATATTTTTCAAACTTCACTTGCAATTCTTCTGTTTTCTGCAATTGCTTTTTATATAAGTATTGAGAAATTTTATCTATTGCTTTTATCTAATATATTTTTAGGAGTGGGACTTAGTCTTATACTTCCTTATGTCGAAGTGATCTCTTTAGAGAGTATCGGTAAAGAGCGTTATGGAAAAGTACGACTTTTTGGCTCCATAGGTTTTATTGTTATAGCGCTTGTGTTAGTAAAATTTTTAACATCACCTGTTATAGCATTAGACTTTTTACTCATTTTGACATTTACAACAAGTCTCATAGCGTTTCTTATAAGTCAAAAAGAGCATAAGGAGAAACACCCTCAACCATCTAAAAATACACAACAGTTTTCTATTATAAGGGATATTTCTCTTTGGGGAGGACTTATACTGATGCAGATCAGTTTTGGGTCATTTTATAACTTTTTTACAATCTATGAAACAGATCATGGGATTAGCTTAGATATGACAGTATATCTATGGAGTTTTGGAGTGCTTATTGAGATTGTAATGCTGTTTGTACAAGGGAGATTACTTCAAAATCATAAATTGTTAAACCTTATACGTTTGAGTGTTGGTGCATCGGTTCTACGATGGTTTTTGGTATTTGTATATCCGACAAATTTAACTATATTATTTTTTTCGCAATCACTTCATGCACTTTCGTTTGCTCTTTTTCACTCTGCTACTATTAGTTATTTGTATCAGATCTATGAAGATAAAAAACTCTCTCAACAGTTTTTTATGGGATTAACGTATGGGCTAGGGGGACTTAGCGGTGCGGTGATCTCCGGATATATTTATGAGTACTATCCAAAGTATCTTTTTCTAAGTTCAAGTTTTTTTGCGTTAATCGCTTTTGTGTTTTTAATGTTTTACAAGCATAGGCAAGAAGCCTAGTGCTTAGTAATCTAAGATGAGATTGAAAGCAAATGTGGTATCTGTTCTTTTCTTTCCGTCAGCCGGAATATTTACATAGTCGACTTTGTAACTGATACCTGCTGAAAAGATACTGTTTATTTTGTTCTTAAGAGAAGTTTTCGAAAAAACGAAATATTTATTTGAGTTTTTGAATGAACCTCTTAGACTTAGTTCTTGATTGAACTTTAGGTTTTCTAGGATTTGCCAATCATATACACCTTTGAGTTTGTACGATGCATAATCATCTTTATATGCATATTGAATAATATGATCTTTTATAACGCCATTATATGGATAGCTTAATTGGTTACCAGAAGCATCAGCCCATACATCTTCATACTGATCAATAGAGTACAAGAGGTTTCCCTCTAGACTTAATTTATGTGTTTTTTGATCGATCGCTTTATATTTTGCACCCGGACCAGTATAGAATTGATATTTAAAACCTGAAAATTTATCTGATTTCAATCCAACAAGATAATCGTATGAAAATCTTTCAGTCATTTTGTATCCATATTCAAATTCGGTTGTAAATTTGTTTTTTGTTTCAACACTTTGATCGCTTGCATATTGACCGTCAAAATCGAAAGAAAGAACACTTCTTTCCCACTCTTTTTTGAGGTTTAGTTCAAAATTAAAAGCTTTCGTTGCCGTGTTTCCTGTTGTTTGAACATAGCCTAGTTCACTGTGTGCTTTAAATGGTTTTTCCGTTTTGACCTCTTCTACAGCTAGTGCCAAAGAGGTTGTCATGAGTAAGCTTAAAGCTATTTTTGTCATTTTTATCCTTTTTTAGTCTTCTTTTTTCATATGTAGATCCATTTGCGGATACGGAATAGAGATCCCTTTCTCATCAAATGTAAGTTTCACTTTCTCAATTGTGTCAAAATGTACATCCCAGTAATCCGCCATGTTAACCCATGCACGAGTGATAAAATTTACACTACTATCACCTAACTCACTAACGGCTACGAAAGGCTCGGGATCTTTTAAAATTCGCTCATCAGCATTTAAAATATCTATAAGTGTTTGTTTTGCAAGGCGTAAGTCATCATCGTAACCGATTCCAAAAGTAAGGTCTACTCTTCTTTTCTCTTTTTGTGAAAAGTTTACAATGTTACCACCGATAATTGCAGAGTTTGGAACAATGATAGTTCTGTTGTCAAGTGGAGAGATAACAGTTGAAAACATTGTAATATCTTCAACAGTACCCGTAGCACCACCCGCTTCAATAAAATCACCCACTTTAAACGGTCTAAAGATAATAATAAGCACAGCTGCACCCACATTTGCCAAAGAGCCTTGAAGTGCTAAACCAACGGCAAGTGAAGCTGCACCAAATACAGCTATAAATGAGGTTGTATTGATTCCAAGTGCGTTAAGTGAAGCGAGAATTACCATAGCTAAAAGTGTAAAATAGATTAGACTTTCAGAAAACTCAGACAAAGTGACATCAATTTTCGCTTTTGTCATCATTTTTTCTGTAACTACAGAAAGCTTTTTAGCTACCCACTTACCAATAACAAATATTGCAAGAGCTGCAACTATTTTAAGTCCATATTCACTAGCGTACATTATTGCCAGATCAGTATATTTGCTTAGATCCATAAAATCCTCCGTCTGTTTTTGAAATTATATACTAATCTGGTGACGAAGTAGTGTTAGTTGTTTGTTTTCAAGATAACGAGCAAGTTGAAAATAGGAGTTTTTATATTGTGAAGAGATATTGTAAAGATTTTTTCTATATTTCAGGTAGTTTGCCCAAACTTTTTTGCTTTGTATTATTCTTCCCCGTTTTATAAGTTCAAAACTAACAGCAGCGTTGATAAAGCCTTTTAACAGTTGTACCTCGATACAGTTTTCAAAACGTCTTGGAAACCATACCTCTTCAAGGATTTCATGTGCTTCATAAAAATGGTTTTTTTCTATACATTCTATAAATGTTGCTATTTTTTTGTTAATCATCTTCATCCATTAATTGCATATTCACACGCCAGTACCCGCGACCCCCTTTAAGCGAGACGCAATTGTACTCCGGAAATTTTGCTTTATATTCTGAAAGACGCTCTTTTGTAGCTTTACCTGTGTCGCAGTAGAAAACAAATACGCTCCCTTTTGGATACTTTTTCATCTCATATGGGTTGTAAGTTAAAGTGTTTGCTTTTTCTATCGGAGAGAGTATAGTGTCAATGAGAACGACATCAACACCCTCTTTTTCTAAGGCTTTTTTATTTTTCAAGAACTCCTCTTGAGTCCATTCGTCTTTAAATTCCATAATTGCATTATAAAGCAAAATCAACCAAAGAATTAGAAAATATTTTGATGAAGATCCCTTTGATGTAGGGATTGAGAGAGTTGAATCAAAAACACTCAGTGAACTTTTTGGAGCACTTGGAATTTATGATATAGAACACAATCGCAACCTTATGATCAAAACACTGCGTATGATCTGGTCTGAAGCAGATAGTTCGATGCGTAGTGATATTCTGCGTTTTTTTGAAAATGAAGCAAAAGTCTACAAGGGAGATAAACTTCAAGAGCACCATCATTACGACAGAGAAGAGAAGATAGAATCTCTACTAAGTGAGCTTGAGGTTACACCTTTAGAAGCTTCCCGTTTACGAGAAGCTTTTGCAACAGTAAGAAGCAAAAAGATCACCATTGAAAAGATGGAATCAAAACTTCGACATATCCGTTTTGAGATGAAAAAGGAGGCTTTGGAAAAAGAGCTCGAAGGGTTTTTTGATATAGACGACAGTTTTGAATTTAACGCTTCACTGCAGTACAACATTTATGATCAAAAATTTCATAAAATTTTAACGCTCAATACCAAACCTTACTCTTATGACTTTATAGAACAGCAAGAGTTTGAAGCAATTGTAAAAAAGATAGGTGATGATAAACTAGAAATTGTAAAAGCCAAACAAGAGAGCATAGATAACTTTATAGCCTCACTCAAAGATCCACACCAGTATTTAAGTCATGAAGAGATAATAAACTCACTGCGATCATCCCCTCCAAAAACATCACTAAGCTATCCACTGATTACTTCAAAAGTTTTACGCAGAATTATTTCACAAAAGGTTGAAGCAACAGATATACAGATACATGATGAAGAGTTGCTCATCAATATAGTGCAAAAATTAGAATTACCATATTCAAAAGAGGCGATTGCTTATAACTTAGAGTTACATGTAGAGCTTGACGGTGTTTTAGAAGATATCTGGAATGCACAAGGGTTTAATTTTGATCATCTTTTAGTAGAGCTCAAAAAAGAGCACGAAACTACATTTTTAGAAGAGGTAGAACAGCTTGTAAAAGAGTGCGCGGGGTATGCCCATCTACTTCACTATGAAAAAGAGGAGCTTTATACAAAAGTGTACGGTTTTTTACTTGATCAGATCGGTTCCACTTTAAACATTACC
>JARRNV010000034.1:0-7090 GCA_037384685.1 Sulfurimonas sp. | reverse complement strand
ACGGGTGGCTGCAAACACTTCTTTAGCTGTGATATGTGGAAGATGTTGTGAACTCCTGCCAATAATGGTGGTAACTCTAACTTGTATGCCACCTTCCCACACTTCTCCAAAATTGGGAATGGTCTTATTGCTCTCTTGTAAACATACCACTTCACTGTTATATATATCTCTATTAACTATTTTTGTTCCACATTTTGGACAGTACGTACTTCCATCAGCTCTTACGTTACCCAAATAAACGTATTTAAGCCCATGTTTTTGTCCTACATCCTTTGCATATAGAAGTGTCTCGATCGAAGTATTTGGCGTGTCTAACATCTTATAAGTTGGATGAAATGCACTTAGGTGCCAAGGGACATCTACCCCTAGCTTTGTTGCAATAAATTCAGCCATCTGTTCTATCTCATTTTCTGAATCATTCACATTGGGTATAAGCAGTGTTGTAACCTCAAGCCAGATATTACTCTTTGCAAACTCCTGCAATGACTCTAATACCCCCTCAAGATTGGTTTTAAGTACTTTTTTATAGTAATCGTGGGAAAAACTTTTTAGATCTATATTTGCCGCATCTACCCAACTTTTCATATCTTCTAAAACTTCATTCGATTCAAAACCGCTTGACACAAAGACATTTTTTAAACCCTTTTCTTTTGCAAGTAGTCCTATATCTTTAGCATATGGATACCAAATAGTTGGTTCATTGTAGGTATAAGATATACTTTCACAACTGTGCTCTAACGCTAAATCTATTATCTTTTGAGGTGGATAATCAGCTGCTTCGTTTACTTCGGTAGTTTGAGAGATCTCGTAGTTTTGACAAAAGGGACAACGGAAATTACAACCGACTGTTCCAAGCGATAAGGATCGGCTTGAGGGGAGAAAATGATACAACGGTTTTTTCTCAATCGGATCAATATGCAAAGCACTTGGATGTCCATAGGTTTTATTTACCAGTTCTCCATCTACATTATAATTTATACCGCATATACCGTTTTTACCCTCTTTGAGGGTACAGTAGTGCTGACATAATACACACGTAATTGAATGATCATCTTTATAACGGTAATACTGCATCAAAATCCTCCTCAATCGCTTCAACTCTATAGCGATACATAGATGGATGTTTCTCATAAATTAATGGGGTTGTACCCGCTTTATATGCTAAATGTTCTAAAAACTGTTTTGTAGTTGGAAGCTGATCCCACACTTGTGGTAAAAAAGTACCTTGGTAACCACCCGCTTGCAAGATTAGTCCATCTTTTTTTGGAACTACCTTACTTATAAGGTCATCATAATCGCTATACTCTATAGGCTCTGGAGCAGTTAATACCGAAACTTCTAAATTGATATTACTCAGTTCTTCAACTCTTAAAGGGGAAAATCTCGGATCACGAAAGGCAGCAGAGGAAGAATTATCTAAAAGATCTTCTAAAAGTGTTTTATGTGCTACTATTGAGCCTATACACCCACGCAGATCTTTATTAAAATGGAGTGTAACAAAACAAGCACCTTGCTCATTTAAAAAAGGATAGCTCTCCCCCAGCTGATCGACACTAAAACTATAACTATGGTCTAACTTCGCTAGTATCGCACTTTTGGCAATACGCAATAAAATCGGATCGAGCATAAAAAACCTCCAATAATTCAGGAGCTATTTAAACATTATAATACAAAAACTAGAAAAAGAAAAATTTGAAAGAAATTATTGAAAAACGATAGAAGTTTACATTCAGTAAAACTTATAGATTTGTAGTAGATTGTGCAAAACTCTGAATCAAGGCGTACTAGAAGTACGTCGATTTCAGAGTTTAGTGCAAGATGCTATGAAGCTATACGTTTTTTATACGCGAGCTTCTTCGCGGCGGTTAAGATACGCCCAATTCGCATCTACTCTCTCTTGCCACTCTTTGATTAAGTACTTGTACTCATCTTTGAAAAGGTGTTTGAAACGCCCTTGAGCTGCTAAATACTCTTCTACAGGAAGAACATTTTTAGGACGGTAAGTGATGTTTAACTCATGTCCGTCAATGATCTCATATAGTGGAAATACTAATGAATCAGTTGCTAAATCAGCTAAATACATAGTATCTTTTGGATCAAATTTCCACTCAGTTGTACATGGAGATACTGCATTGATAAATACAGGACCGTCTACTGCCATACCGTGTTGGATTTTTTTCACCATATCTTTCCATTTATTTGGAGAAACTTGTGCAGAGTATGGGATACCATGACTTGCCATAATAGCTACCATATCTTTTTTATTTTTCTTTTCACCGTAACTTACACGTCCAGCTGGAGAAGTTGTAGCACTTGAACCAATCGGTGTAGAAGATGAACGCTGACCACCTGTGTTTGCATATACTTCGTTATCTAAAACAACGTGCATAATGTTGTGTCCTCGCTCCATACATCCAGAGATCCACTGAAAACCGATATCGTAAGATGCACCGTCACCTGCAAAAGATACAAACTTAGGGTTACGATCCGGTTGCTTTAGGCGACCTTTACGAGCAAGTGCTTTATGCATAGCTTCCGCACCTGCAACTGCAGTTGAACCATTCTCAAAACCGATGTGGATCCAAGAAGCATCCCATGAAGTATATGGGTAAACTGCTGTACAAACTTCCAAACATCCAGTAGAAGCTGAAAGAATCAAGTCATCGTTTGTAGCATTTAAAACTTCACGAACGATGATCGAGTGAGCACAACCAGGACAAAGAAGGTTCGCACCTTCAAATCTGTCTGCTGAAGTTGAAAACTCTTTTAAATTTTTTACTTTTTTCATTTCACTCATGATTAAATCCTATAAAAATGCTAATTTCGGCCCACGTACACCGATAAACTGTTGTAATGGAGTTGTTACTTTACCTGCATCAACATTTGCTTGAAGCTCAGTATATAACTCTGTTAAATGTTTTTTCGTTAAGTCACGACCACCAAGACCATAAACATAACCTGAAAGTAATGCTTTTGTATCTGTGTTAAAAAGTGCTCCGGCAATTTCGTTAAATAGCATACCAGGTGCTCCATTTGGAGATGAACGATCTAATGCTGCAATAGCTTTTACATCTTTAAGTGCTTCAATGATTGCTTCAAATGGGAATGGACGAATTACACGAATTCCTACAACACCGGCTTTAATACCTTTTGTTCTCATTTCAGTTGCAACTTCACGAGCAGTTTCAACTGATGTACCCATACAAACAACTGCAACATCAGCATCATCCATATCGTACTTTTCAATAAAATTATATTTACGACCAGTAAGTTTTTCAAATGCATCAAATGCATCTTGAATTTTAGGAAGTACCTTAGTCATAAGGTCGTTGTGTTGACGAGCCTTGTGCTCAAAGTGCCAATCTTCCTCAGTTTGTACACCGTGAGTTACAGGATGCTCAAAATCAAGCATATCGTTCATTGGTTGATAGTCACCAACAAAACCATACGCTGCATCATCAGTTAAAGTTTTAACACCTTGTGCAGTATGTGAAGTCATGAAACCATCTTGGTGAACCATTGCAGGAAGTCTTACATCGTGATCTTCTGAAACTTTAAAAGCGATGAAGTTAAGGTCATACGCTTCTTGAGGACAGTATGCATTGAACTGTATCCAACCAGAGTCACGTCCAAGGTACATATCTGAATGGTCCCCATTAACGTTTAGTGGAGCAGCAAGTGCACGGTTAACAACGTTAAGTACGATTGGTAAACGCATACCAGATGCTTGGTAAAGAGTCTCTACCATTAAAGCAAAACCTTGTGAAGAAGTTGCAGTAGCAACACGTCCACCCGCAGCTGCAGCACCGATACATCCTGACATTGCAGCATGCTCAGACTCAACCATAACAAACTCACCCTCAACGTAGTTGTTTGCTAAGAAACTAGCATAGTTTTCAACTATTGGAGTAGAAGGTGTAATAGGATAAGCAGCAACAACATCAATTTGTACTTGACGCATTGCCTGGCTTGCAGCCATATTTCCATCCCAAACTTCTACGTCTCTTAATTCCATTTTATCAAATGCCATCTAGTTCTCCTTGCTTTCTTTCTCTGGCCACTGAGCGATTTCAGTCTCTTCGTCTGCTTGCTCTGGAAACATTAAAAGTGATTTAGGGTTTGTAGGACAAACCTCAACACAAATACCGCACCCTTTACAGTGGTCCATATCTACACCAACCATTTTTTTATCTCTAGAAATAATAGAGATATCCGGACAATAAACCCAACAAAATTGACAATCTATACAATAGTCTTTATTGAAAACCGGTTTAATAATTCTCCAGTCTGCAACTGATGCAGTGAAAGAGTTATTTTGCGAGTAATTACGATCCTCTTGTAACGTCCCTGCAATATCATCAATACCGCCGTTAAAAGAACGTAACATAGCTCCTATTTCAAATTCATTCCAACCTGTGTTAGCCATTATACGCTCCTTACTTTACTTCATCAAATGCACGTTGGATTGCTACCATATTTGCATCGATAATTTTTTGTGGTAATTTTGCAAGAATTCTTTGCATACTTTCTTTAAAAAATTCAATATCATACATACCAGAAATCTTCATGAAAGCACCGAGCATTGGCGTATTTGGGATTGGACGTCCAATAGTCTCTTGTGCAATCTTAATACAATCAACAGTGTAAACTTCTTTATCAGCTAGTTTTGGTTGTGATTTTTTCAATTCTTCCGTACTCATATGAGTCGTAATGATATACTTTGTTGTATCTTTGTGGTTAATAGTTACATCAGATGTGTAAACCAATGCAGGGTCTATAACAAATACATAATCAGGTTCCATATATTTTTCGTGATTCATAATCATTTCATCATCGACACGGTTATACGCAGTCATTGCAGCACCACGCTTCGCTGAACCATAAAATGCAAATGCTTGCACATGTTTACCAGTTGTAGAAATTACGTCCGCTAAACCTTTAGCACCTGTAACGGCACCTTGTCCAGCACGACTATGCCATCTGATCTCTAGCATAAATTCTCCTTAATCTTTTCAAGAAATGTGATTTTTCTCGATACTTTTAGATGGTTGTATTTTATGAAAGATGCACTTAAATATAGCTTGATATTACAATATAGATTACTTTACAAGGTTATTGTGTGTCTTTTTTATACCCTTTAAATAACCGATCGCTTCATGGGTATTGTTAAATATGGTTTCTGTGTAGTCTTTGAGTGTTTTTTCTTCACCATATCCACACAAAACACCTATACTTTTTACACTCGCATTTTTAGCACTTATAAGGTCAAGTTCCGTATCACCGATCATCCATATATCTTTGGTATCAAGATCTTCAAAACTTTTTAATGCTGTAAGTATAGGCTCGGCATGCGGTTTTGGATTTTGGACATCTTCACGCCCTATCAAAACCTTAAATTTTTCCATCAAACCAAAATGCTCCATCAATACTTTTGAGTATTTTCCTGTTTTAGTTGTCACTATCCCAAGTTCAGCGAAACTACTTGCGAGCTCGATAGCTTCTTGTGCTTCAGGAAGTAACTCAGTTTTTAAAGTAGAGATCTCTCGATAATATTTTTTATAGGTATCTACAAAATCCCAAACTCTCTCGCTGGGAGTACCAAGTTCGCCAAACATTACATCAAGAGGATGTCCTATCAATGCTTTAATGGCTTCATCACTTGGATGAGGATGTTTATGAAAATCAAATGAGTGATGGAAACCTTCTAATATAGCTTCGGTTGAATCTATCAAAGTTCCATCTAGATCAAAAAGTATTATCAATTATTTCTCCCATTCTATGTAGTTGTGCCAGATACCACCAAGAGCCGGCTCTATATTTTTTATATCTTTGTTTACGGCAGTTATAGAGTTTGGAATATATAAAAAGATGTAAGGATTGTCATCTGTTATAATTGTAAACATCTCCTGCCAACGCTTCGCTAATTCTTTTCTATCAACAATTGACTGGGATTCTTCTATCAAAGTATCTAACTTTTTATTTTTATAACCCACAAGATTAAAACCTCCTTTTTGATCACTATCACTGTGCCAAATTGAATATGGATCAGGTGTAGGAGAAAGATTCCAACCAAGTAAAATGGTATCAAACTTACGTGGATGTACTATTGTGTTTAAAAAAGCTTGCCACTCCATTACTCGAAGTTTTACAACCACGCCTACTTTTGCCAACTGGTGTTGGAGTATCTCTGCAGCATACGGTCGGATCGGTGATGAGTTGGATGTTGCTATCTCAAACGTAAAAGGATTAGTCTCATCATAGCCTGCTTTTTTTAACAAACGCTTTGCTTCTTGTATATTTTGTATAGGTGCTTTCACATTGGGGTTAAAAGCTGCACTTCCCTCTATTTACCGCTAAAGAGAGTGCATGTCTTATATCAGGATTTTGAAATTTTTTTCGACGTAAATTAAATCCCAAATAGGTATATACAGGTGCAATTTGCTCATAAATATTAAAGTAATCAAAAAATTCTTGGTTTAATTGTTTCTCATAAGCCATCGGATCTAAACTGCCAAGATCAAGTTTAAACGATTTGAGCATCAAAAAACTTGTAGTAGAATCCGGAATAACATGAAATGCTATCTTATCGATCTTAGCCCTACCTTCAAAATAATCATCAAATGCTGTAAGTTCTATATCTTTAGAAAACTCTAATTTGTTTAGTTTATAAGGACCTGTTCCAATCGGATGACTATTAAAGCTTGAAGTCATTAAATTTTCATCATTTTTTAAAATATGCTCTGGGATGATCCCCATCATCCAAATCTCTAATGCTTTAAAATAAGGTTCTTTATAGCTCACTTTCAGTGTATATTTATCTAATAATTCTACATTTTTTACAAAACGAAAACCTGAGCTATATGGTGTAGCAATTTTATCTGAAATCAAAGTTTTATACGTAAAGAGCACATCTTTAGCAGTAAACTTTTCCCCATCTTGCCACTTCACACCGTGCTTGAGTTTAAAAATAAGTGTTTTGTTATCTTTAAAGTAAAAACTTTTTGCTAAATCGCCTATGATCTCTTTATTGTCTTTGTCATATTTCAAAAGCCCGTTAAAAATAAAACCTGCTATTTCAGCAGAGCTAGAG
>JARRNV010000033.1:655-7047 GCA_037384685.1 Sulfurimonas sp. | reverse complement strand
TATCTTTTAGCGTAAAACTCTGCCTTAAACTCTGCGAAACGATCTTCTAAAATCGCTTGGCGCACCTCTCTCATAAGATTTAAATAATAATGCAAGTTATGGATCGTTGCTAGTCTAAAGTAAGCGATCTCACGTGAACGGAAAAGGTGATTGATATAAGCACGTGAATATGTTTTACATGTTATACACTCACACTCTGGATCGATTGGTGCTTCATCTTCTTTGTATTTTGCACCTTTGATGTTCAGTTTTCCAAACGATGTAAACAGAGTACCGTTACGTGCGTTTCTTGTTGGCATAACACAGTCAAACATATCGATCCCACGTTCGATGTTCTCTATCAAGTCCTCTGGAGTTCCAACACCCATTAAGTAGCGTGGTTTATCCTCTGGCATATACTGTGTAGTGTGCTCAACTGTATCGTACATATCTTGGTTTGCTTCCCCAACAGAAAGTCCACCAATCGCAAAACCGTCATAAGGAAGTGCACATAACTCAGTCGCACTTTTTGTACGAAATGCTTTGTCAGTTCCCCCTTGGATGATCGCAAATATATTTTGATTAACGCCGACCCCTTCAGCTTGTTTTGCACGAAAATACTCGATAGATTCCTCTGCCCATTTTGTTGTACGCTCGATGCTGAGTGCTATACGCTCTTGTGTATTTGGTAGAGCAATTAGATCATCTAAGATCATCATAATGTCTGAGCCGAGATTGAGCTGGATGTCGATCACTTTTTGTGGTGTAAAAAAGTGTTTGCTTCCATCAATATGTGAGCGAAACTCGATCCCGTCCTCTTTAGGTTTTGACATATCTGAGAGAGAAAACGCCTGAAAGCCGCCGCTGTCTGTTAAAAAACTTTTCGGATATTTCGTAAAACCGTGGAGTTTTCCCATCTTTTTAACCGTTTTATCACCGGGACGTAGATACATATGGTAAGTGTTTGCAAGGATGATCTCAGCACCGAGCATATCTAAAACATCATGTACGTCAAGAGATTTTACGCTTCCAACAGTTCCTACGGGCATAAATACGGGAGTTTTAACAGTTGAATGTGCAGTTTTTAGTGTAGCGGCACGAGCCTTGCCACTTGTTGCTTCGAGGGTAAATTCCATTCATTAATTCCTAAAATTGGTAATTTTTTTGCAATTATACCATTTTGGGAGTATGCTATAGTATTTAAAATTTATCACTCTTTTCTATTGTATTTTGATTTTTCTTGTTATAATGAATAATAATAAACATAAGGAAGGAGTTTTATGTCAGAGCAATTTAATTTTATATGTGTAACTACTCAAGAAATTTTAGAAAAAGTTCATCGTTTCCGATACAAAATTATGCATGAAGAGTTAGGATGGATTGAAGCTAATTCAACAAAAAGAGAGAGAGATGCTTATGATGATTACTCTGATCATTTTGCTGTTTTAAATAGTGATGATGAAATATGTTGTACAACGCGTTTAATTCATCATTCTCCCATAGGTTATCCAACAGAAAGATTTTTAGACCTTCAACAACCTCAATATCAATATGAACGTAATAAACTTGCAGAACTATCTCGAATATTTATTGGCAAGAAATATCGTAATATGCGTGAAACAAAGCTTTTTATTAGTACGATAGCTAAAACTCTTGCATACGAAAAAATGAAAAAACATGAAATAGAGTATTGTTATGGAATGTTAGAACCTAGATTTTTAAAGCTTGTAAATATGTTTAAAATACCTTATAAACCTATAAGTGTAATAGTGCAGGATTATAATAAGTTGAAATTTCCTAGTATTTTACATGTAAGAGAGTTAGAAGAGCAAAATCCTCAGCTGCAATATCATTAATATTTATATAAAAAAGTTTCTGTGTTGATTTTTAGAGTGTTAAAAAAAGAGTAATGTAAACTACTGTTATTTCGGATGCAAAGCATCCGAAATAACTATGAATTATAATACTTAATCGTAAGACTATTATTTTCTACTTTTGCTGAGACAATTTGCGCATTATTACCAAGTAGTGTATGTAATTGATCGTTAAGTGCATTTGTTATAGCTTGGTGTGTAGAGTTTGAGGCAAATACATTCCTAATTTCTTTTATAACAGCATCTCGGATTTTTTTACGAAAGCTTGTTAATCCATTGATTGCATCTTCAATAAAATCTGGAACGTTTACAAGATTAATTGTAATTGGGAAATCTACATCTATATTGTCTTTTTGGTATGTAATATGTCTGTTTTCTACTATGATACCTAGTTTGACAGTTAAATCCATATGCCCTATATTAGCATCTAAGGTACCTTTTATTTCGTGTCCTGATGTCTCAAAAATGACATTCATATCAATAAAGCCATTAAGAAAATCATTTGTGTTATTCTCAAGTGTGACATCTACTGCTTTAGAGTTAATATCCGATACATGTTCTCTTATTGTTATATCAGAAAGAGGCCAAGGTAGACCAATTGTTTTATTATAACCTGAAACAGTAAAGTGTTTGTCTGAAACATTCATAGATGCTGGAAAACGGATATAGCTCTCGTTTTCTCCATTTGTTATATGAATGGTGATTTTTCCTAGTGTTTGTTCAACAAAAGCATCAATGATGGAAACAGGAACTTGAATGATTTTTAACCTAGTTGTTCCAGGATAAGAGAGTATAAGCTTAAATGTTTCTGCTGAATTTTCTCTATTAGTTACACGAGCCTTCCATATACCTGTATCGTTAGTAGTTACAGGGTGACTAAGAAAAGTCTTTATTGCAAAACCTGAATCTAGGCGGTTCACAATCGAAGTAGAAGTGTTTGGTTTGAAAATTTCTAGAAATCGTTTTGTAGGGTCAGGTGGGAAAATGTGATCCCATTTTGCTGAAGCTATAGCAACAATTTGTCCAGGGTTTGGAACATTTGCTTCTATTTCTAGTGATTCATTAGGACGAAGGTATCTTGAAATACTTACAGATTCTGTTAAATACTCTGGCATGATTTTTCCTTTATGTTTGATCTCATCTAGCTAAAGT
Source organism: Sulfurimonas sp. (assembly GCA_037384685.1). Classification (GTDB taxonomy): domain Bacteria; phylum Campylobacterota; class Campylobacteria; order Campylobacterales; family Sulfurimonadaceae; genus Sulfurimonas. Next base: position 4,042 of record JARRNV010000033.1, on the reverse strand, counting down.
CTTAAGTCAGCAACTTGTTAAATACATTTATAAATTCATTGACTTTCTATGACCATGAATTGAAAATAACTTAAAATAATTATTTATGTGTATTTATCCTGTGTTTTAATTATATAAATTAAACAATAAAATATAACTTATTAAGTTTAATAAAATTATTTTTATTTGTTGAAATATTTCTGTATTAATTTGTTGTTTATAGTAGTTTACAATAAAATATTCTTGTAGAAAGCGCATTCTATTGCTCTTCTTGTTCAAGAGTTTTCTTCATAGTACTAAGACAAGATTAACGCTCTAAAAATACTAATTTTCATAATAAGGAGTTTATCATGTATTTAACAAGTTTTGATCCGTATGGAGAGTTTAGAACCTTAGAAAAAAGGATGATGCAGCCTTTTAAACATAAAGAAAAAGAGTATTTTACATCAAGTGTAAATATACGTAAGAGTGAGTTTCATGTAAGTGAGATGGAGGAGCAAAATCCTCAATTACTTTTAATTGTTTAATTGGTTGCGGAAGATGGATTTGAACCAACGACCTTTGGGTTATGAGCCCAACGAGCTACCGAACTGCTCTATTCCGCGATCTATAAGTTAGATAAAAAAGAGGATGACAAATGAAATGGGTAGAAGATCTACCCATTTTCTCTTTAGAGAGCTGTAACGTTTTCAGCCTGAGGACCTTTTTCACCTTGTCCTATTTCAAAAGTCACTTTTTGACCATCATTAAGTGTTGCACGGTCATAACCGTTACTGTTTAGTTGACGATAATGTACGAATACATCTTTACCGCCGTTTTCTTGTTCGATAAAACCGAAACCTTTGTCGCTGTTGAACCATTTAACGGTTCCATTTACTTGAGTTGCCATTGCAATTCCTTTGGTTGTTAATATACATATCATTACTGAAATGCTCAAAAATAATGTGGAGTGTTCTGTTGGGAGGTTAATACTGTAAACTGTAAGTGAGCAATAGAAATCTTGCCTTAGATGAAACTCTAAATCATCGTTCGATAAAGACATTGTAACTGAATTAATTATTAATAGCAAGTGCAATATGTTAATTTGTTGATTTATAGTGATTTATGCTAAAATAATCTTTTGGCGTATATGCAACCGATCGTAACGTGTCTATTATTTAAAGGAAAGACAATGGTTTTTAGAAGGTTTATTTTATTGCTTTTCTTGTTCACTAATTTGAGTTCAATTAGATAAAATTATGAGTGTTCAAGAGTTTTCTTCTTCCCAAAGAGCTACTAAAAAGGCACTTGAGCAGATATACTCTATGTCATACTTTGGTATTGGTGGTCATGCTATCGTTGTTTTTATTGTAGCTTATCTATTTTTTGATAAAGTAGCATTTTCACTTATTGCAGCAGGTGTCTTCTTACAAACTTTGATATTATTCGTACGTATTTATACGGTGTATCGTTATCAACACTTCAAAATACATCTTACTAATATCACTTCTGTTAATAGATGGTTGCGTTATTATTTATATGGTGTCTTGGCTACCGGTCTTGCATGGGGCCTTTCAGTCGTTTTAGTCCTAAATACATCAGATATTGTATATCACTTTTTTCTTTTTACAGTTATTATTGGACTTGCCGGTGCAGGGCTTGTTACTTTAGGCACGATTCTCTCCATATATTTAGCTTTTATGTTACCAATGATGGGGATAACAGAAATATGGCTGTTAACTCAGAATGAAGAAATATATTATTTAGCAGCAATATTAGTTATGCTTTTAATGTTATATTATTATATGGCGGCACGCCGTTACAGTCTAAATTTTGCGGGAAACTTTATAGAAAAAGATAAAGCTATTCGATCACAATTTGAAATAGTTCAACGTCTATCCAAAGCAGCAGAGTATCGTGACAATGAAACAGGAATGCACATATTAAGAATGAGTTATTATTGTTATTTGCTTGCTAAAGAGTATGGGATGGATGAAGATCATGCATACTTGCTATTGCATGCAAGTGCTATGCATGATATTGGAAAAATTGGTATTTCTGATCAGATACTTATGAAACCAGGGAAGCTTGATGCTGATGAGTGGAAAATTATGCAAACGCATACAACAATCGGCGAACAAATTTTAATGGGTAGCGAATCAAAAGTTGTTCAACTAGCATGTAGTATAGCAGCTTCTCATCATGAAAAATGGGATGGTACGGGCTACCCAAAAGGTCTGAAGGGAGATGAGATCCCTCTAGAGGGGCGTATCAGTGCAATTTGTGATGTTTTTGATGCCCTTGTTTCCGAGCGCCCTTATAAAAAAGAGTGGAGCAATGAAGAGGCATTAGAGTTTATGAAGGAACAATCAGGTAAACATTTTGATCCAAAATTGATTTTGTTGTTCTTTCAAATAGTTCCCAAAATTAAAAAATTTCAAACAACACATCAAGGATAAACTAAGACAAGACACTTTTACGGGAGTAGGCATTAAATGCTCTATTTTGTTCAATAACCTCTAAAACTCCATCCCAAAATTTTATTCTCGCTTTGATCGCTTCAATTGCTGCTTGTTCAGCCTCTTTAATTTTGATCGGATCATCTTCACAAAGTATCTCTAACATTTTAAGCGACATCGGTCCATGATGATCACTGTCTAGCTCTATATGGCGTTCTAAGTAGTAGTGAAACACCTCTGTATTTTCACGTTGTATACCCATTTTCTCTATTAATGAGCGAAACATTTTAGGGATTATGTGCTCACGCCCAAGAGCAAATGCTGCAGCTATTAGATGTGGTTTGTCACTTTCTATAAAACCAAATGTAGTTTTCATAAACTCTACAGATGCAAAGGGTGCTATCTCTGTACCAAGTGCTTCTTTGACAGAGAAGTTTTTAACATTTTCCAAAAACATATATACATTTTGCGAACTGCCTGTTTTTACCTCTTCCATCGCTTGTGTGTAGAGCTCAAAGTGGCTTGAATATGTTGGTGTACCATCTGCCATTGGTACTCCCAGATCAGTTTCCTCTTCTAAAATAATGTCATTTATAAACCTTTGCACATCTGTATTTGCACGTGGCATCCATGGTGTTTGTGAGGGTGCAAAACAGTTTTGCAGATACTTTGCCAAAGACATAAAGTCCCAAACAGAGTAGACATGGTGCGCCATAAACAGACTCAAATCGTCCATGTTTTTTACTGCTGCATACACTGGGTGCTGTGCTAGTTTTTCTCTATATTTTGCGATCTCTTCTAGGGGGAATTTTGACATTTTATTTCTCATTATTTTTTTAAAGTTTATTCTAGCCAAAGTACATAAATTTACGGACACTTTTTAGATAATTGTTGCTATAATATCTATAAAATCGGCTTATTGAAGTAGATATGTGAAAAAAGATAATTGGAATACGGGAAAAGATATCGA
>JARRNV010000033.1:0-633 GCA_037384685.1 Sulfurimonas sp. | reverse complement strand
ATGGGAAAAAAGATAATTGGAAGACTAGAAAAGATATCGATTTTGGACTTGGAGTTGTTTGATCTTGATGCAAAAGTAGATACCGGTGCAGATTCGAGTGCTTTACATTGTGATCATGTAGTGGTTGATGATTCTATGGTGAGTTTTACTCTTTTAGATGAGGTGCATGAGGCATATAATAATAAACGATTTTCATTGCCTATTTATAAGATAAAAAAAGTAAAAAGTTCAAATGGCGAGCTGCAAATTCGTCCTTCGATTAAAGTAAGTGTAGAGTTTTACGGAAAACAATACAAAAGTGTTATTTCACTCACAGACCGTAAAGATATGAAATTCCCTATGCTCATAGGAAGAAGATTCTTAAAAGATAAATATTTAGTAGATGTAGCTTTAGAATACGTTGCAAAATGAAAGGAAAAGAATGAGAGTATATATATTATCGAGAAACGAGACATTGTATTCAACAAGAAGATTAGTAGAAGCTGCAGAGCAAAAAGGGTGGGAAGTTAGAGTTATTGACTTTTTAAAGTGCTCTATTGAAATTATGAAAGGAAATTTAGAGATCCATTACGAAGGGGAAAAATTACCCGTTCCAGATGCAATCATCCCCCGTATAGGTGCAAGTAGAACATT
>JARRNV010000032.1:0-6458 GCA_037384685.1 Sulfurimonas sp. | reverse complement strand
AATAAAAATCGCAAATGATCCATCTTTTATTGTTTCTATTTCTGATGAAAGTGAATATTTTAGTTGATCTAACTCTTCACGATAACTATCCATTGGGTGACCCGATACATAAAAACCTAAGGTGTTTTTTTCAAACTCAAGTATCTCTTTTAGTTCATACTCATCTGAATTTTTCAATTGTAGTTCAACCGTCGTGATCTCTGCATCATCGCCAAAAAGACTACCCATTGCATTTTTCTTTGCTTCATTTGCTTTTTTTGCAGTTTCAACTATCTCTTCAACTTGATCGAGTAAAGCTTTTCTAGAGTAGTTGTATCTATCAAATGCGCCAGCCTTGATCGCACTCTCAATAACACGTTTGTTTACTTTTGCAGGGTCAATTCTGTTTACAAAATCTTGCAATGATTTATAATCTCCGTTTTCACGGCGTTCTTGTAACATAGACTGAATTGCCGATCCACCAACACCTTTAATAGCTCCAAGACCAAAAAGTACAACATCTTGTCCATCTTTCTCAATCGCCGAGAACTCTAACTGTGAATCACAAATATCCGGAGGACTTAGTTCAATTCCCATACGTTTAAGCTCATCAATGTAACGAACAACTTTATCTGTATTGTCCTTATCTGATGTAAGAAGTGCTGCCATAAACTCATTTGGATAGTATGTTTTTAACCATGCAGTCTGAAACGTTACCATTGCGTATGCTGCCGAGTGCGACTTATTAAAACCATACCCTGCAAATTTTTCGATCAGTTTAAAAAGATCACTCGCTTTTTTATAATCAAGTCCAAGTTTTTGAGCACCTTCGGAGAATAACTTGTTGTACTTCTCCATCTCTTCAACTTTTTTCTTACCCATAGCACGACGAACAATATCCGCACCACCAAGACTCATACCACCGACAGTTTGTACAATCTGCATAACTTGTTCTTGATAAACGATCATCCCGTAAGTAGGCTCTAAGGTATCTTTTAAGATGTCAAAACTAACCTCTTCAAACGGATAGTATACTTTTTTACGTCCATGTTTACGCTCAATGAAGTCATCTAACATCCCTGATTCCATCGGTCCCGGGCGATAGAGTGCAAGTACGGCGATTAAATCTTCAAAGTTTGAAGGTTTCAGACGTTTATTAAGGTCTTGCATCCCCGAGGACTCTATCTGGAACATTCCGATCGTATTACCTGATTGGATCATCTCATACACTTTTGGATCGTTCTCATCAATCTGTGTCCAGTCAACTTCACGCCCATAACGCATTTTTACAAGTTTTTTGGCATTATCAATTACATCGAGTGTTTTTAACCCCAAGAAGTCAAACTTAATAAGATCAACATCTTCCATATAGTTAAGTGAGTATTGTGTTACAAATGTATCCTCACCCGAAGGCTTATAGATCGGTGTTTTTTTCCAAAGTTCTTCATTTGAGATAACAACACCTGCAGCATGCATCCCGGAATTACGTTTTAATCCTTCTAGTTTTTTAGCAAACTCCCAAACACGGGCAGCTTGTGGATCGGTATCAACTAATTCACGAAGTTTTGGTTCTTTTTGGAAAGCTCCCTCTTTAAACTCTCCACCCTTTTGTTTTCCATTAAGGGTAATTCCAAGTTCATCGGGGATAAGTTTTGCCATTTTATCAGCTTGAGAAAGAGGCATATCAAGTACACGCGCAACGTCACGAATTACCCCCTTTGCAAGAAGCGAACCGAAAGTAATGATCTGTGCAACCTGGTTACGACCATATTTACGAGTAACATAATCGATCACTTCCCCGCGGCGAGCCTGCATAAAGTCCATATCGATATCGGGCATACTTACACGTTCTGGGTTTAAAAAACGCTCAAAAAGCAGATCATACTTCATAGGATCGATGTCGGTAATTTCAAGCGCATATGCAACTAAACTTCCCGCAGCCGATCCACGTCCAGGTCCAACAGCTACACCCATTTTTTTAGCTTCTTTAACAAAATCCCATACGATCATCATATATCCAGGAAATTTCATAGAATTAATGACATCAATCTCAAACTCTAAACGATCTTTATACTCTTGATGTCGCTCTGGCGGAACAATCTCTAAACGTTTTTCAAGCCCTTCTCTACATTTATAAGCAAAGTAATCTGCATCATTTTTATCTGCAGCACTAAACCATTTTTTCTTATCTTCTTCGGAAGCATCACTAGGTAAAGGGGCATCATCTTCATTATTTATATCTAACCCTTCAGCCTGAGCATACTCTTGAGTAAATTTAAAATGCGGTGGTGTCGGTGTCTTTACAATCGGTTCAAACTCTTCACATTTGTCCACGATCTCTTGTGTATGCAAAAGTGCTTCAGGAATATCTGCAAAAAGTCGCTCCATCTGCTGGGGTGATTTTATATAAAACTCATGTACAGAGTGGCGCATACGGTTTGGATCATCATAGAGTTTATTCATACCTATACACATAAATGCTTCGTGGTACTGTGCATCGTCTGGGAATGTATAGTGAGTATCGTTTGTAGCTACAACTTTAATTCCGGTTTCTTTACCGATTTGTAAAATCTGTTCATCAATATTTAGCTGGTCACCGATACCGTGACGCATAATTTCAAGATAAAAGTCTTCACCAAAGATCTCTTTGTACTCCAAGGCAATACGTTTTGCTTCATCATACCCTTTGGCACCAAATTTCAAGTTTCTCTCACTCAAATTTAAATGCCAGTTTACTTCCCCTTGCAAACATGCAGATGTACAGATAATCCCCTCACTATGTTCACGAAGCACTTGCTTATTGATACGAGGAAAATAGTAAAACCCCTCAATAAACGCTTGAGAAGAGAGATACATTAAATTTTCATACCCTTTTCTATTTTTTGCAAACAGACAAATATGAAAACGTTGTTTTGTAGACTTGTCATCCATAGTTTCACCGTTATGGATATACCCTTCCATACCGATGATTGGTTTAATTCCCGCATCTTTCATCTGTTTGTAAAAATCAATTGCTCCAAACATATTTCCATGATCGGTCATCGCAACAGATGTCATACCGAGTTCTTTAACGCGTGAGACTAAGTTTGTAAGTTTATTTGCGCCGTCTAGCAGTGAGTATTCAGTATGAAGATGTAAATGGGTAAATGGATATTTTGACAAGACTACAACCTTATTTTTAAACAAAAATATATAAAGTGATTATAGTAAAATTGACTTAATTAGAAGTAAGATTTTTGAGTTATTTTATAAGAGTGTAAAATAGGTAAAACCTATTTTACTTTTTCTAAGTATTCGCCATCTATAGTGTTTACTTTTACAGTATCACCTTCTAGAACATGATAAGGTACTTGAATAACTGCACCAGTTTCAAGTGTTGCAGGTTTTTTACTTCCACTTGAAGTATCCCCTTTGAAGTTTGGCGGTGTTTCAGCAATAACTAATTCCATAGTTTCAGGAGGAGTTACTGTAATTGCTTCCCCTTTATAAAAAACTACGTCTACACTGATTCCATCTTTAAACCATTTTGCAACATCATCACATTGTTCATGAGTAAGACCTAATTGATCATATGTTTCAGTATCCATAAACTGATACATTTCACCGTCATCATAAAGATATTGCATAGTTGTGTATGTAATTTCCGGTACTTCAAATTTATCACCGGCATGAACAGTTTTTTCAACCACTTTCCCGTTTAGAAAACTTTTAATTTTCATACGAACAAACGCCGCACCTTTTCCCGGTTTAACATGTTGAAACTCTACAACTTTGTACGGTACTTCTCCAACGATTAGACGCACATTTTTCTTGATATCTCCCATACCAATTGTTGCCATAAAAACACCTTTTTTAAATTTTTAGGCATTTTACAAAAAAACTGCTTAGAAATAGATTTTATAATGTATAATTGCATTTTATATCGAGCCCTAACTTTAGTTCATGAAGGACAAGCTTTTATACCTTAAATTAGGAGCAAACATTATGTCATCCAATAAAGACCTTATAACAAAATACTATGAGATGTGGAATAAAAAAGATTTTGATAAAGCAGATCAATTTCTTGACGAAAACATCAGTTTTCGCGGTTCACTAGATATTACTGCTCACGGTTTAACAGAGTTCAAAGAATATGCTAAAATGCTTACTTCAGTGTTTGACGACTTGTATCATGCTGTTGAAATTACAGTAATTGAAAATTCTTTAGCTGCTGTATATGTTACATACACGGGAAAACACGTTGGTAAGATTCAAGAATTTGAAGCAACTGGAAATAGATTTAATTATTCCGGTGCTGCATTTTTTCAATTTAGAAATGGTAAAATAGTTTCTATTAACGTTTTGGGTGATCTTAATTCACTCTATAAACAATTACAAAGTTAAGGTTATGATCTCTGCAAATATACTATATACACTAGCCGCTGTTGTTCTTACTGTTATCACCGTTAAAACGATCTCTTTCTCGATCCAAAAACTTGCGGGAATAAAAAAAGTAAGTTCAAAGCGGCTCTTTTATATTTTAAAGTTTTTTAACATAATGATCTATCTGTCACTCCTAATAGTTCTTGCAACTATATGGGGTGTCAAATTTAATGGTCTCATGGTATTTTTATCTTCTGTATTTGCAGTGATAGGTATTGCACTTTTTGCACAGTGGTCGATACTTAGTAATCTTACATCAAGTATAATCATCTTTTTTACTTTTCCTGCACGTGTTGGAGATAAAGTCAAGATCTTAGATAAAGATGATTCGGTAACGGGAACCATAAAAGAGATTACACCGTTTCAAGTAGAACTAGAAGATGAAGATAAAAATATTATTCTTTATCCAAATAATCTGTTTATACAAAAGCCTATTATGAAATTTGCAAAAAAACCGAAAGAAAAAGTTGCAACCGATTAGAACTTTTTCTACTCAATTATCTCTTCATTATTAAGTTCAAAAAACTCGCTATGTTCTATGGCATCTTCACTAAAATACTCTATTTTATCCCCTGCAACATTCAAGTTTGAGATGTTTGCAATATGAAAAACAGCATCTCCTTCCTGTGCTAAAGGGATCTGTGATTTACCGATAATAACACCGCTAAAAGGAGCTATTATCTCTGTTGAATTCTCATTTAACGGGTCATCAATATATGCCAATATTTCATCTTTTTGTACTGCCTCACCAAGTGCTTTGACAGTTCTTAAAACTCCGCTACTACTTGATCGAATCCACTTACTTTCTCTTGTGATAACAGGTGTTTTTTTCTTGCTTTGTTTTGTAATTTTCGGTAAGTTTCCATTTTCACGAAGCACATTTACAATCCCTTTAACACCTATACGGATCGAACCCTCATCAAAGCGTAAAGCCTCCCCTGCTTCATAAAGCAGTATAGGTACGTCATTTTCCTGTGCTTGAGCACGAAGTGAACCATCACGCAACTCAGAATGCAATACAACAGGAGCTTCAAACACTTTTGCCAACCTTGCAGTGTATTCGTTATCTAAGTTTGTGCGAATTTGCGGTAAATTTATTTTATGAATAGAACCGGTATGCAGATCAATACCGAGTGAGCATTTGGAAACAACCTCATCAAAAAATATCTTTGCAATTCTAGCTGCAAGTGATCCTTTTGAACTTCCTGGAAAGCTTCTGTTTAAATCACGTCTATCAGGAAGATAACGTGAAAGGTTCATCATTCCATACACGTTTACAACGGGTACCAATATTAAAGTGCCTCGTATCTTTTTAAGTATGTTTAATTTTTTTAAACGTCGGATAATTTCAATTCCATTGAGTTCATCTCCATGTATAGCTGCACTTATAAATACAACCGGACCATCTTTTTTTCCACGTATAACGTTTAAAAGCAAGTTTGTCGGAGTATTGTAGTGTTTTGGCAAAGAGATATTTATAGTTGTAGAACTCCCTTTATTTATCTCAACACCACCAATAACTAAGCGATCATTTTTCACCTATTATGCTCCAATGTTGTCTTTTTTTATTCTTTTTTTCTTCTTCGGTGTCTCTTCAGCCAGTATCACGTTTATTTCAATATAATCCATAATTTTTGTTGCAATATCGATCCCTGTAGAGTTCTCGATTCCCTCTAGTCCCGGTGAAGAGTTTACTTCCATAACAAGAGGTCCACGAGATGAAGGGATCATATCTACACCACAAATTCCAAGCCCCATAGATTTTGCTGCTGCTAACGCTGTAGCTTTCTCTTTTCGTGTTAGCTTATGTGCAACTGCACTCCCCCCTTGATGTAAGTTTGAACGAAAATCACCCTCAGCACCTTGGCGACGCATAGCACCCACCACTTCACCGTTTACTACAAATGCTCTAATGTCAGCTCCGCCTGCCTCTTCTATGAACTCTTGAACAAGTAGGTTTACATCCATGCCGTAAAAAGCATCTAAAACTGACTTTGCAGCTTTTTCACTGTCTACAAGTACTACACCGACCCCTTGTGTCCCTTCTAGGATTTTTA
>JARRNV010000031.1:0-6672 GCA_037384685.1 Sulfurimonas sp. | reverse complement strand
TGTTGTTGCATATTTGATCAATCCTTTAGCATTTAAACTCTCTTTTCCGATTTTAGCTGTACTTGGATCATACTCATACTTTAAACGTTTTTCTTCATTGGCGCATATTATCTTGGGTATATCTTTAGGTCTTGCTCCGATCGCCGGTGTTATAGCTGTGAGTGCTACTATTCCTATTTGGGCAGTTTTGCTTTCACTTGGAGTTATTTTTTGGGTTGCAGGATTTGATCTGTTGTATTCACTGCAAGATATGGAGTATGACATCTCCAAAGATCTACACTCGATCCCTTCAAAGTACGGAGCGGAGTCTACACTTTTTATCTCAGCACTTTTTCACGGTTTGGCGGTTTTATTTTGGTTATTGTTTGTTTGGGCTGCTGATCTTGGTTTTTTTGCTTTAGTTGCAGCAGTTGGAAGCGGTTTTGTTTTAGCGTATGAGCAAAAACTTGTTCGTCGTGATTTTACACAGATCGATAAAGCTTTTTTTACAGTCAATGGCTACCTTGGAATCGCTTTTTTTATTTTTATAGTACTCGATAGGATTTTCGCATGAATGAATTACCACGTTTAGTACCCGCACCCATTAGTATAGCTTTTAGCGAAGCTGAACTTGATCCTGAAAACTTTGAGAGGGAGTTCCAAAGTTTAAGTGAGAGTGATGATGATCCGATCAGCCAATGGTTGAAGTTAGCCAAAGCCAGAGGTGAAACTGCTGAGAGTGATCCGGTTTTACTTAATTTAATGGTGGAACTACATAGAAAAATAGATGCACTTGAAGCCTTTATAAAAAATGAAACACCAAAACGTGTCTCTTTGACAACCGAAGCAGAGATCGAGTCAATTGGTTTCGAGCATTTTGCATTAAAAGAGGCAGCTTTAGAAGTTGGAAAAACGTATTACGGGCGTATTGAGATGCCGGTACACCCTAAACGTGATGTAGGTGTATTTTTTGAAGCACAGAGTGAAACACTGGCAAAGTTTAGTCGTATTCATGAGAGAGACGAAAAAGAGTGGGCATCTTATATGACTGCCCGTGAGCGTGTACAAATTAGAGAGTTAAGAGAGAAGAAAAGTTGAGCCTAGATCAGATAAATTTCCAATTAGAGTATGTCGTTATAGTAATGGCACTTATTATTTTATACCTTTTATATTATGTCTATACGAAAGATACCTCATACTCAAGAAATATCCGTTCAGTAGCTTCAGTGGTAGAAGACCTTAATCGTGAACTCTATTACTTAAAAAAACAACTCTCACAAACAGAGTCGGAGTTTCAAGCAAATGCACAACGAATGAGTGATGATGAGATCTATCAAGAGATCGAGCGAAGTGTGTATGATCTTGTACAGCCTTTGTCTGTTACTCTCAAACAATTGCAGTCAAACATAGAGATGATCGAAGGGCAGATTGAACATAGAATAGCACAGTTGGAAAGCGGTGTAAAACAGATCTCTATCCCTACATCGATCCATGCAAATGATGATGAAAAAATAATTTCACTTTATAAACAAGGCGTTGGAATTGAAACTATTGCAAAAGAGTTGCATCTCTCAAAACCTGAAGTTGAATTTGTTTTAAAAATTAATAAAATTAAGTAGAGATAATGGCGGATAGAAAGCTTTTTACTTTAGTCTCTATCTTAATAGGGTTTAGTATAATTGTCTCATACTCTTTAACAGAATATACAGTACTCCTTTTCGATACGAATCAATTTCATTTTGCTATTCGTCAGAGTCTCTTTGGATTTTTATCTATTGTGCTTATTTATACTCTCTCTTTAGGTGACCCCGATAAACACTTAAAGCCACTTGGATTTACTCTTTTTTTAGGATCGCTTGTTTTGATGATAGCTATGCCTTTTTTACCAGAAACTATCGTTTCAGAAGTTGGAGGTGCAAAAAGATGGATCAAGGTTTTTGGCTTTTCACTTGCACCTGTAGAGTTTTTTAAAGTAGGTTTTGTTTATTTCTTAGCATGGAGTTTTTCGAGAAAATTAGGACACCATAACGATATGGGGCTACGTAGTGAGTTTCGCCGTTTTCTCCCTTATGCCATCGTGTTTGTTGCAGCGATGTTTATTATTGCATTTTTACAAAAAGATCTCGGGCAAGTCGTAGTGCTTGGTGGAACACTTTTATTTATGCTGATCTTTGCAGGAAGTAGCTTCCGTTTTTTCTTGAGTATTTTGGGGGGTATTTTTTTATCGGTAATCTTATTTATTTTAACGGCTGAACACAGGATCGCGCGTATTAAATCTTGGTGGGCATTGGCGCAAAACTCTGTTTTAGATCTTATGCCTGCTGTTATTGCCGATAAGTTACGTGTACCGGTTGAAGTGGAACCATACCAAATCGGTCACTCACTCAACGCTATTCACAATGGTGGTATTTTTGGAGTGGGACTTGGAAACGGAACTTTTAAACTTGGATTTCTATCTGAGGTACATACCGATTTTGTTTTAGCCGGAATTGCTGAAGAGTTTGGATTTGTCGGGATCCTTTTTGTTGTATTTTTATTTATGTGGATATTGCAAAGAATTTTTAAAGTGGCAAATCGTGCTAAAGATCAAAGTATTTATTTGTTTAGTATCGGGATTGGTTTAGTCCTTTCCTTTGAATTTTTGGTAAATGCGTACGGAATTAGTGGAATTACTCCAATTAAAGGGATATCGGTTCCTTTTCTTTCATATGGTGGATCGGCAATGCTTGGATCGGCTGTAGCTATTGGGATGATACTAATGGCTTCAAAAAAAGCACGCATGGATTAAAAGAGAGGTCTAGAATGAAGTTGTGTATAACAGGTGGCGGAACCGGAGGACATCTAATGATAGCTGAGGCTTTGGTAGAAGCTGCCGTAAACGATGGGCATGAAGCGATCTTTATAGGTTCAACAAAAGGGCAGGACCAAAAATATTTTGGAGAGCATAGTGAATTTTCCCATGTATACTTTTTAGAAACAACCGGAGTTGTAAATCAGAGAGGTTTTGGAAAGTTTAAAGCACTTTATAAAGTGTTCAAAGCGTTTTTACAAGCGAGAAAAATTCTTAAAAAACATCATATTCAAGCAACGTACAGTGTCGGTGGATTCTCAGCAGCCCCTGCATCTTTTGCAACATTGTCACTGTTTCGTCCCCTTTTTATTCATGAGCAAAATGCAAAAACAGGAAGACTCAATGCACTGTTAAAACCGTTTGCAAAAAGTTTTATATCTGCTTACGATTCTGATTCAAAGATTCAAGGGTATCCGGTAAAAGAGATTTTTACAAAAACTGCCAGAGTAAGGGAGAAGTTAAATACGATCATCTTTTTAGGTGGAAGCCACGGGGCAAAAACCATTAATGACTTAGCTTTAAGTGTAGCACCTTCTTTGGAAAAAGAGGGTATTAACATAATACATCAAGCCGGAGAATCAGACTTGCAAAGAGTAGAGGAGGAGTATAGTAAACTTGGTATTAGTAATGTAGAGTTATACGGGTTTACAAAAGAGCTTCCAAAACTCATAGAAAAAGCTGACTTTGCAGTAAGTCGAGCGGGAGCTTCTACCCTTTGGGAACTTAGCTCAAATGGATGTCCCGCTTTTTATATTCCATATCCTCATGCTGCAGGGGACCATCAATATTACAATGCGAAATTTATAGTTGAACATGAACTTGGCTGGTGTGAACGAGAGGCAGATGATCTAAAATCAAAACTTCTTAATGCAATTGAGGTAAGTGATCTAAAAACAAAAAGCCAGAAGCTCATAGAGTACAATAAAACAGATGTAGCTGCATCTATGATCAAAGAGCTTGAAGAGAGTTTAAATGCTTAAAGAGTTAGCACAGTTTTTAGTTGATCAGATCTTTGAGTTCGGTTATCCGGGAATATTTTTGCTTATGGCGATAGAATCTAGTTTTATCCCTTTTCCCAGTGAGGTTGTTTTAATCCCTGCAGGCTATTTAGCTTCGCAGGAGAAAATGAATCTGGGAATGATATTTGTAAGTGCTATTTTAGGCTCTATGGTGGGTGCTTTTATAAACTACTATTTAGCATATTTTGTAGGAAGAAAGTTTTTAGAAAAGTTTGGAAAGTATTTTTTCATATCTAATGAATCGCTTGATAAAATGGATAGTTTTTTTGAAAAACATGGTGCTATTTCAACCTTTACGGGAAGGTTGATTCCAGCTATAAGGCAACTCATATCTATTCCCGCGGGTTTAGCGCATATGGATATATTGAAGTTTTCATTGTATACAGCTTTAGGTGCTGGACTATGGTCGTTAATTCTTATTTTACTCGGGTACTTTATTGGAGAAAATCAAGAACTTATAAATCAGTACTTAAAACAGATAACTTTCATAATTATTATTTTAGTTATAATGTTTTCTTTTGTATACTATAAAATCAAATCGAAAGAGGTTTAAATATGGATTATATGTTTTCAAGCGGTTTCTTAGGCACAAGAGCACCGCTTTTTATGGATGTTGTTACGTTAATAGTAGCATTATTACCATTGTTGATATATGCAGGAATAATGTTTGCAAAGAAAGGCTTATATAAGTTACATGCTTTTGCACAAAACTTGATCTATGTTGTTTCTGTGATTGTAGTTTTATACTTTGAATACGGCGTTAGAGTCGGTGGCGGTTTTGACACATTTGTATCTGATGCAGAAGTAAGTTATACCTATGCACTGTTTGTTCTTGTATTTCATATAGCTATAGCTTTAGCAACATTTGTTTACTGGACATTCACACTTATAAAAGCAAATAAGTGGTTTAAAAATGATGAGATACCGGGAAAAATGTCTAACAATCACAAGCTGATGGCAATTAAAAGTTTTGTAGGGATAATATTTACATCTGCAACCGGTATCTGGGTATATATATCTTTATTTATTTAGAAAGGAAAGTTTATGTTAGAAGTTGGTCAAAAAGCTCCAGAGTTTTGTTTACCAAATCAAGATGATGTAGAGATCTGTTTGCGAGATCTAAAAGGAAAATGGGTAGTGCTGTATTTTTATCCAAAAGACTCTACTCCGGGATGTACAACAGAAGCATGTGAATTTACAGATGCTATGCCTGAGTTTGGCAATATGGATGCGATCATTTTAGGTGTGAGTGCAGACAGTACAAAAAGACATAGAAATTTTATAGAGAAAAAAGAGTTAACTATTACACTTTTAAGTGATGAGAGTACAGATATGATTCAAGAGTACGGTGTATGGCAGCTCAAGAAAAATTATGGCAAAGAGTACATGGGTATTGTGCGTTCAACATTTATAATAGATCCAAAAGGTGTTGTGCAAGCTGTATGGGATAAAGTTCGTGTAAAAGGTCATGTTGAGGCTGTTAAAGAGAAGCTCAAAGAGCTTCAGTAGTTCCACTTGATAAAGTGGAACATACCTAATTAAAAATTAGTATCTGTATCTAATATAGAAACGAATATCTTGTGCTTTATCTACAACTTGCCCAGCCATTGCCTGCGCTGTAGGATTTCCTGCGTTAGCTGCAGATTGAATATCTGATATTTTCATAGCAGCACCAGATGTATCTCCAAAGAATCCATTACTTCCACTATAGTCATAATCAATGTATGTATAACGAAGTTGAACTGATAAAATATCTTCTATTAAATACTCTGTGAAATAAGCTTCATATGAAGAACCGCGAGCAGCAACTTTTGAACCAATATTTGTATCTTCAGCGTATGTAACACTTCTCCAATATTGACTTCCCCAGTTATATTCAATTCCCCACTTACCATCATCACTAATAAGTGAAGGCATATTTAAGCCAGCCCAAACTGAGTATCCAGTTTTAGATTGTCCTGCCGGATTTACAGTGCCATCAAGATTGTATTGAGAATAAAGCATTCTAGAATTACTATCTGGATCTGTTATACTCATAGCACCACTTAGGAAGAATGTAGTGTCATCAAGATAGTCACTAATACCTTCACCAATACCGTTTGTCATAAAACTTGCAGTAACACTATGAAGATCTCCAACAGTTTTAAAGCCTTGTGTTTGATCGTAAGGATTCACTGCATCGATTAAGTTTCCTGCATAATAATACTGAGTATCTATAGTATATTGTCCATTACTATAAAGTCTGTAAATAAAACCTGCAAGATCTATAGCTGCTAATCCTGTTCCATTGTCTACATCTGCGTATGGAGTTGAAGTAAATTTTGGTGCTGCATTGCTAAGTCCGCGTCCTGCACAAAATTTAATGTACATACCATTCACACCTATAAGGTCTTCTAGACCAAATTTTGCACTTAAGCCATCAAACTCAACATTTATAGAGTGCCCTTGTGGTGAAGCAGCATGGTCATCGTCTCTTAAATTAATTAAGTGACCGTTTGTAGATGGACGGCGTCCAATACTGAATGTCCATGGGATGTCAGCTCCTGCTAGTTGATCATCTACATATAAAAAGTAAGCATTTTTAATTCTTATTTTGTCATCATATGCATTTTCATTGGCAATCCAATCAAATGCTTCAAATGAAGAATTCATAGGATTTGATGCACCACTCCTAGCACCAAATGCTTTGTTATATGCTAATTGTCCATGAAAGCTTAAGTTTCTCGTAGCAGCCCAATCCATATTTATCCATAAACGGTTTGTCATAAAAGCATCATTTTGATGTTTGTCACCGTTAGCCATTTTATAATCTAAGTTTTCAAG
>JARRNV010000030.1:0-6686 GCA_037384685.1 Sulfurimonas sp. | reverse complement strand
GCTTTTTTATGTTCAAATTTTTCAAGTTGGTGAATATACTTTTTATCTACTAAATTTTGAAATGATTTATAGAGTTTATCTTTGGATATTTTTCTTTTTGTTTTCAATCTTTCATAAATTGTAAAAGCAGATAGTTTTTGGGAGTTTAATTTGGCGCAAAGAACTAAAATGTCAAACTCCATATCATCTAAGGCATTTTTTAAAATACTTTGTAAATAGATATTTCTCTCATCAGCATAAACTTTGTGCATAATAGCAAGTCCGCCCAATTGAAAGAAATGGTTAAGTGCCGAGGAATCATATTTATGCTCATACGCTAAAAACTCTTCATAATCAAGTGGGTAGAGATTAATGAAATCCAATTCAGGGATATCGAGCTTTTGTTGTGTAGTGATGATCAGTTGTGAGACATTTGCAAAATGGATCGTTTCTATGTAGTTGTCAAGTACGAGCATATCTATTCTGTTTTTTTGGCAGAAACTGTTCAATGAACTATTTAATTGCTCTATATCGATTCTCACATCATTACAATCTATATAAAGATAACTGGTTTTTTTATGAGAGAGCAGATATGATTTTACAAGATCTGTTTTTCCACTCTTTGTAATGCCGCTTATTTGGTACGATTTGTCATCTATAAATACTTTTCTATCATGAAATTTATCAAGATGCAGGTCAGTTTTATAAAACTCTTCGAGTAAAATTTCCATTTTTTATCCAAAATTTTGATGAAGTAATTTTATCATTTCCTTATTAAAAGGAAATAAATTTATACTTTTTTCAATTTTTATGCCCAAAATCCTTGAACTTTACAACTATATAGAGTATAATTCCGCTCCCTTAAATGGTCAGACTTAGGGCTGACGAGTTCTTTAGAAGGAAAATTATGGAAAAAATTCGTTTGAAATTGAAAGCTTACGATCATCGTGTATTAGATAGATCAGTAGCGTCAATCGTTGAGGCTGTTAAGCGTACTGGTGCGGTTATCCGTGGTCCAATACCTTTACCAACAAAAATTCGTAAATATACAGTTTTAAAATCTGTTCACGTTAACAAAAAATCTCGTGAGCAATTTGAAATTCGTATGCATGCTAGAATGATCGATATCGTATCTGCTACGCCAGAGACTGTTGATTCATTAATGAAACTAGACTTAGCACCGGAAGTGGACGTAGAAGTTCGCTCTATGGATAAATAAGGAGTAACAAGTGGAATATATTGTTGAAAAAATCGGTATGAGCCGTACTATCACAGTTCCTGCAAAACCTGTTACTCTTTTAAGAGTTCTAGATGCAAAAGTATGTGATGTAAACGATGGTAAAGCGTTAGTAGCTTATCCAAGCGGTAAAAAAATGAATAAAGCAATTGAAGGTCAACAGAAGAAATACAACCTTTCATCTGAATTTAACCGTTTCGTTACTTTAGAAGTTGCAAACACTGAAGCTGGTGATTTAGATCTAGCTCCTTTAGCTGAAGCAACAACTGTAAAATCAACTTTTACAACTAAAGGTCGCGGTTTTCAAGGTGGTATGAAGCGTTGGAATTTCGGTGGTGGTCCTGCATCTCACGGTCATAGATTTGGTCGTAGAACAGGTTCTATCGGTAATGCTGAATGGCCAGGTCGTGTTATGAAAGGTAAGAAAATGCCTGGACAATACGGAAATACACAAAATAGTGTAAAAAATGAGATCGTTTCTTTCGATGCTGAAAACAAAATCATTGCGGTTTTAGGATCAGTTTCTGGAGCTAACGGTACTTTAGGTCGTGTAAAGGTAGCTAAATAATGAGTGCAGCAATCGTTTTAAATGAAAAAATGGAAAAAGCATCTGAGATTGCATTACCTGAGTCTTTCTCTGGTATCAATCCTCATAACTTATACCTTTATGTAAAGTCAACGCAAGCTGCAATGCGTGCGAACACTGCAACTGTAAAAGGTAGAAGTGAAGTAAGCGGTGGTGGTAGAAAACCATTTGCTCAAAAAGGTGGCGGTCGTGCTCGTCAAGGTTCGATCAGAGCTCCTCACTATACTGGTGGTGGTATTGTATTCGGTCCTCAAAACAACCGTAACTACAACCAAAAAGTGAACAAAAAGCAAAAGAAACTTGCTTTAAATTTTGCTCTTAACGAGCATGCACAAAACGGTACTCTTTTCGTAGTAGATAGCATTGAAGTAGCATCTGGTAAAACTAAAGATGCAGCTGCAATGTTTAAAGCTCTTGGTCAAAGAGATACTTTATTTGTAAAATCGATTTTAGATGAAAAAACATTCTTAGCATTTGAAAATATTCAATCTACTTATGTAATTGAGTCTAATGAATTAAACGCATACTTAGCTGCAAACTATCGCTCAATCGTGATAGAAAAAGCTGTATGGGAAAATCTTGTAAGTGAGGCTAAGTAATGGCAGATATTACAGATATTAAATCAATTCTATATACAGAAAAGACTCTAGGTCTACAAGAAGATGGTGTTATCGTTGTTCAAACTTCACCACGTATGACTAAAACTGGTCTTAAAGAGGTGTTTAGAGAGTATTTTGGAATTATTCCTTCAAAAATCAACTCTTTAAATCAAAGCGGAAAAGTTAAACGTTTCCGTGGTGTACAAGGTAAGCAAAACGATTACAAAAAATTCTATGTAACGTTACCTGAAGGTGCACAAATCGAAAGTTTGGCGGTGTAATATGGCAATAAAAACTTATAGACCGATAACTCCATCTCGTCGTTTTTATACAAATATTGATAGTTCAGACATTACAGCAAAAGCGAGTGTTCGTTCATTATTAGTTAAGTTACCGACTCATTCTGGTCGTAACAACAACGGACGTATCACATCTCGTCATAAACAAGCTGGTGCTAAAAAACTTTACCGTATCATTGATTTCAAAAGAAATAAAATGAATATTGAAGGTACAGTGAGCACTATCGAGTACGATCCATACAGAAACTGTAGAATCGCTCTTGTTACTTATGCAGACGGTGAAAAAAGATACATCATCCAACCTAAAGGTTTAAATGTAGGTGATAAAGTTCAAGCTGCTGAATCTGGTTTAGATGTTAAAGCTGGTAATGCAATGAAACTTAAAAACATCCCTGTTGGTACACTTGTACACAACGTTGAGTTAAAAGTTGGAAAAGGTGGACAAATGGTACGTTCAGCTGGAACTTCTGCTCAAATTATGGGTCGTGACGGTAAATATGTATCACTTCGTATGCCTTCATCTGAAATGAGACTTGTTCTTGGTGAATGTATGGCTACAGTTGGTGTAGTTGGTAACGAAGAGTATTCAAACATTGTTATAGCAAAAGCTGGTCGTACTCGTCATATGGGTATCCGTCCTCAAACTCGTGGTTCTGCAATGAACCCAATTGATCACCCGCATGGTGGTGGTGAAGGTAAAACGAATTCAGGTCGTCATCCAGTTACTCCTTGGGGTAAACCAACTAAGGGTGCTAAAACTCGTCGTAAAAAAGCAAGTGATAAATTAATCATCACTCGTCGTAAACCAAATGCAAAAAGGGTAGGTTAATGGCTCGTTCAGTTAAAAAAGGTCCATTCGTAGATGACCATTTAATGAAAAAAGTTGAAGCTGCTAAAGCAAGTGGAGATAAAAAACCTATTAAAACTTGGTCAAGAAGATCAGTTGTTCTTCCAGAGATGATCGGTTTAACATTAAATGTTCATAATGGTCGCCAATTTGTTCCTGTATACGTTACAGAGAACCATATTGGTTATAAACTTGGTGAATTTGCACCAACTCGTACATTCAAGGGCCACAAAGGCTCTGTTCAGAAGAAGGGGTAATCATGGCTAGAGCATTATTAAAATTCATCCGTGTGTCACCTATTAAATCTCGTCTAATTGCTAGAGAGGTTCAAGGAATGAATGCTGAAGAAGCTATGGCTGCTTTAGAATTTACTCCGAACAAAGCGGCTAAAATTATCTCTAAAGTAATTGCATCTGCAGTTGCAAACAGCGGTAATGAAGCTGAAGATTGTGTTATCACATCTTGTCGTGTTGACAATGGTCCAGTACTAAAACGTTTCCGTCCACGTGCTCGTGGTATGGCTTCTGGTATTAGAAAACCAACAGCACATATCTTAGTAGAAGTAGAGGGTAAATAGAATGGGTCAAAAAGTTAATCCTATTGGTTTACGTCTTGGTATCAACCGTAACTGGGAGAGTCGTTGGTTTCCTGACTTCAAAACTGCTCCTGCAAGTTTAGGTGAAGATCACAAGATTAGAACATTTTTAAAGAAAGAACTTTACTATGCTGGTGTTTCTAACATCATTATAGAAAGAACTGTAAAAAGATTACGTGTAACTATCATTGCTGCTCGTCCTGGTATTATTATCGGGAAAAAAGGTGCTGATATTGAGAAACTTAAAGTATCTCTTCAAAACCTTATCGGTAAAGCTGTTTCTGTAAACATTAAAGAAGAGAAAAAAGCTCAAATTTCTGCACAGCTTGTTGCTGAAAACGTTGCTACTCAATTAGAGCGTCGTGTTGCATTCCGTAGAGCTATGAAAAAAGTTATGCAAGGTGCACAAAGAAGTGGTGCTAAAGGTATTAAAGTTTCTGTTTCTGGTCGTCTTGGCGGTGCTGAAATGGCAAGAACTGAATGGTATCTTGAGGGTCGTGTTCCTCTTCATACATTACGTGCAAAAATCGACTATGGTTTCGCTGAAGCTCACACTACTTACGGTATCATCGGTATCAAAGTATGGATCTTCAAAGGTGAGGTACTAACTAAAGGTATCCCAGCTGAAGCTAAAGAAGAGAAAAAAGAGCGTCGCGGAAGAAAACCACGTCGTGAAAATAGTGAAAAGGCGGAATAGATCATGTTAATGCCAAAAAGAACAAAATATCGTAAAGTAATGAAAGGTCGTAACCGTGGTTACGCTCGTTCAGGTTACAAATTAGCTTTTGGTGACATCGGTTTTAAAGCTGTAGAAGCTGGTCGTATCAATTCTCGTCAAATTGAATCGGCTCGTATCTCTGCTACGCGTCACATCAAAAGAAATGGTAAGATTTGGATTCGTGTATTCCCTGCTAAACCATTAACTGCTAAGCCTCTTGAAACTCGTATGGGTAAAGGTAAAGGTGGTGTTGATAAGTGGGTTATGAACATTAAACCAGGTCGTATTATCTTTGAAAGGGGTGGTGTACCTCACGATTTAGCGCGTGAAGCATTAACTTTAGCAATGCACAAATTGCCATTCAAAACAAAAATTATTACTGCGGAGATGAGCAATGAAATATTCTGATTTAGCAGGTAAAAGTGCAGCTGAACTTCAAGCAATGCTTAAAGAGAAGAAAACTGAGCTGTTTACTCTAAAAATTAAACAAAAAATGATGCAATTACAAAATAGCAGCGAATTAAAAACTGCTAAAAAAGATATTGCAAGAATTAATACTGCATTAACTGCAGTAGCAAACTAGGGGACGGGCGATGACACATAAACGTGAAATTCAAGGTAATGTTGTAAAAATTGCTGGTGACAAAACTGTAACAATTGTAGTTGAGCGCCGTGTAATGCATCCTCGTTACCATAAAGTTGTAAAGCGTTTCAAAAAGTACTTAGTACATGATGAACGTAATGAGGCAGAAGTTGGAGATTTAGTAGTAGCTACTGAATGTCGTCCACTTTCTAAAACAAAATCTTTTAGACTTAAGTCAGTGGTTAAAGGAGCGTAGTAATGATTCAATCTTTCTCACGTTTAAATGTAGCTGATAATACAGGTGCTAAAGAGATTATGTGTATTAAAGTTCTTGGCGGTTCAAAACGTCGTTATGCAACAGTAGGTGACGTTATCGTTGCTTCTGTTAAAAAAGCGATTCCAACTGCTAAAGTAAAAAAAGGTAAAGTTGTTAAAGCTGTTATCGTAAGAACTCACAAAGAAGTTCAAAGAGAAAACGGTTCATTAATTCGTTTTGATGACAATGCAGCTGTTATCTTAGATGACAAGAGAGAACCTATCGGTACTCGTATCTTCGGACCAATCGGTCGTGAAGTTCGTTATGCTGGATTTATGAAAATCGTATCTCTTGCTCCGGAGGTTGTGTAATGGCAAAATTTAATTTCAAAAAAGGTGATACTGTAGAGGTGATCACTGGTGATGATAAAGGTAAAACAGGAGTAGTATTAGCTGTATTACCTAAGAAAAATAAAGTAATCGTTGAGGGTTGTAAAATAGCTAAAAAAGCTGTTAAACCAACTGAAGAGAACACTAAAGGTGGTCACATCAATAAAGAGATGCCTATAGATGTTTCAAACGTACGTAAAGTGGAGGCGTAAATATGGCTCGTTTAAAAGAAAAATATTTAGCTCTTAAGCCAGAGTTACAATCTGAATTAGGTATATCTAATGTTATGGAGATCCCTGCTTTAGAAAAAGTTATTATCTCTGTAGGTGCAGGTTTTGCAATGAAAGATAATAAACTTATTCAAAACATTGAAGATACTATCACTACTATTGCTGGTCAAAAAGCTTCTACTGTAATCGCTAAAAAATCTGTTGCAGGTTTTAAAGTTCGTGAAGGTATGCCGGTTGGTGTTCGTGTAACTCTTCGTGGTGAGAATATGTATAACTTCTTTGATCGCCTTGTATCTATTGCACTTCCTCGTGTGAAAGACTTCCGTGGTGTTCCAAGAAATGGTTTTGATGGTCGTGGTAACTATAAC
>JARRNV010000029.1:0-13610 GCA_037384685.1 Sulfurimonas sp. | reverse complement strand
GAAAATTATTCCAGAGCGAAGAAAGATATTTTTTACAGCTATCAAAAGGGTGGAAAAACCTTCTGTATTTCATGTTATAGATGCAACTGAAGTGAGTTTTACATCACAAAAGCTCATGAATGAAGAGACATGTACTGCGTGTCAGATGTGTTACAGAGTTTGTCCGACAGGAGCACTTAGTTCCGATATGAAAAACTCCAAGATCGATTTTGATCCTTTTTTGTGTATAAAATGCAGCATATGTCATGATGTATGTGAACCAGATGCAATAACTCTTTCAAGCTCTTATAAAATTAAAGAGTTTTTTGAGCCTGAAGTTGTAAACCTGATCCGTTTTAAAGTCAGAAGATGTGAAGAGTGTAACGCTGTGTTTAGTTCAAATTCAGATAAAAAACTTTGCTACAGATGTGAATGTGAAGATCGAGAAGCCCGTGAACTTTGGGGAATAACTGAGGATAACTAAAATGATGAATAATGACAATAAAATTTCTACCCAAACAAAATTATTTGGCTATATAGGTGAACATGCCGGTGTGAGTAGATTTTCAGCACTCATAAATAAACTTTTTAAAGAAAATAACGATGACGTTATGATGATACCTATGAACATTCGCGAAGATGATCTTTATTTTACAGTGAGTAATATGAAACAGTCTCATGTAAACGGTGCTGTGATCTCCAGCGAATATGTAACGCAAGTTGTAGAGTTGTTGGATGATGCACCTTCGATTGTAAAACGCAGCGGTATGTGTGATATTATTTATAGAGAAAAGCAAAAGTTACGTGGTGATCTGTTTTCTATAAGGGTATTAACTGAGCATTTAAAAGATCTTTATGCTTCTAAGATCGCAATAATCGGAACGAATCATTATGCAAAAGCTTTTTCATTTTTAGCATGTGGATTTAATGTAAGTTATTTCAATGATAATCTTGAAGAACTTTTGACATTTACTGAAGAGATAGAGATCACTAATGCTGATATAAATAGAATAGCTAGTGGAATGGAAATAAATTTTTCTGAATATGATGTAGTACTTGATTTTTCAGAATTTAGCGATCTTTCAATGATTACACAACTTGCGAAACATAACTTCGATATGAAAAATACAAAACAGTTTTCAGCTCTGCAAAAACGTTCAAATGAGTTAGGAGGTAATTATACAAGTTATGATGACCTGCTAGAAAAACTTACACAAAAAGCGTATAGTTTAATTAAATAAAAATACAGATGGCTCTAAAAAAGAGTCATCAGCTTTAAATACCCTTGCCATAATAGTGCAGAAGATATCCCTGCTGCAAAACCGGCAATGATATCATCTCCCATAACTCCAATCCCACCTTTTGCTTCTCTATCAATTTTACCAATGATTGAAGGTTTTGTAATATCAAAATATCTAAAAAGTACAAATGAAAGTAGAGCTTGTATTAAAAAACCATTTTCTAAACTCAGTATTTGATCAAAGCCTACTTGCATAGCAGGAGCAACGCTAAGTGCAAACCACATCCCTGCAAGTTCATCTATAACTATCTGCTGGTTATCATGTGTACCGGAACTCATTTCGTAGTTGTTAATAGCTTTAATGGCTATAACTGAAATAAGTAATGTAGCCAAAAATAGTGTACTTGCACCAAAATAAATAGTTCATTACTCTCCTTATGTGAGCGAAGTTGTTTGATAAAGTTTCATGAGCTCATGATAAAAATCTTTTTCAGTGTGCTCTTCAAGTAGTCCCGTCACCGGAAAAGTGTCATAATAGAGCTTTTCTAAATTTTTAAATCTGTTTGGAAATAGTTTTGATAATACAAAAGATGAGATCTCTTTTCTCATAAGAACAGCTGGTGGCAATAGTCCATATTCTAAAATTTCTAAAATTGAATCTGCATGATAAGAGATTTGATGATGCTGTCCATGTGGACAAGTGTTTTTGCTAACGAGAGTACGGCATTGATCACAATATACATATTCACTTGCAACAGTGATCTCTAGATCAATTCCTGTTACCTTGTCTACAATCGATTTGTTTGAATTACAATCATAAAACATACCAAGCCCTGCATGATTACGTCCAATTGTTAAGCGATCACATCCATAGTTCTTAGCTACAATTGCATCAATAATAATCTCATTATATCCTGCAAATATATAACTATTTTCCAAAGGTACTATGAGTACTCTGTTTTTTGGTAGATAATTATTAATAAAGTACTCTAAAGATTCTTTTCTTATTTCATAATTGAGATTAGCGTTATCGTACGGTTTTAAAAGAAAAATTACAAGCAAGTCCGTACTATCAAGAGTTTGACGGATTAATTTTTCATGTGCGCGATGCAAAGGGTTGGCAGCCATAACTAGTGAGCTGACATGTTTAGCATCTATAATCTCTTTTGCTTGTTGGATTAACTCTTTTGATTCATTAACTTGGTGATTATGGATTTGATAATCACCGGAAATTGCCCAGTTTCCAAGTCTTTTAATGGTAGTCATAACACCCGGGTGTGTTAAATCATCTGTTCCGTAGATCTGTTTTACACGCTCTTTAGGATCGATGGCAAATACTTCATCGATTACCATCGTTGCATACTCAGAACCTTCACAGATAATTGAGATCTCTTCACCAACTTCTAAAGATTTTATAATATCTTCATTTTTCTTTCCGGAAGGTGCCAATATAAACGGGAAGGGAAATGTCTTTCCGTCAATTAAGCCTGTTTGCAAAACCTCTTTAGATTCTGCTTCATTCATTAGTTTTGTAACTGGTAGGAGTAAACCGTCTTTAACCAGTTCTAAAGCAGAAGCTGCTTCCTTATCAATATATAATGTTTTATTTTTTCTTGATGATGTCATATTTCTTTCGCTTCTCCCACAAGCTTTTACGACTGATACCTAATTTTTTTGAGAGCTCTGTATCAGGATATTTATCTTGATAGTTAAGTACTATATATTTGACATAATCCTCAATTGGTAAAATTTCGTTTTTGTCAAAAACATTGCTTTCACTTTTGATCTCAATAACTTTGTGTGCTACTTCATCGATCTTATCTGTTGAAGATATAATAGCTTTTTTGTTTGCTATCAGTTCACAAAAAGTTTTTTTATCAGTTTTTTTCAGTGTTTGGTAATCTATAAGATAGATTATACTGTTTTGTGGAAGATTTTCTATTTCAGAGAGTGCTTTTGGATCGCTGAGTGTTACAAAATGTATAGGCAAGTTATGGATCTTTGCATATTCAAATGCAAAAGCGTCCGCATACTTTTGAAAATTAGAAGATATAAAAATAGGCAATTCAACATTATCGAGGCTGATCTCGTTTTTTACATTTGCAAAAGTGTGATCAAGATATTTTTCATAAGCAAGATTACGCTTTTTTATTCTCTCATAGTCTTGGTAGTGATCTATTTTTCTAACCAGTTCTTCAATCATAAAAGGTTTGAGTATATAATCTTTTGCTCCTGCACTAAGTGGTTTAGAAACTGTATCGTTACTAATATATGAAACCATTAAAATTACAATAGAATTTTTAAATGTTTCAATTACAGGGTTAAAATCTTGACCATTTATATTTGTTGAGAGTAGAACTACGTCGTAGTTGTTTCCTCTTATCGCATCTTTTGTCGATGTACACATTTCACATACATGACCAAGCTCACCAAGCTTTGTAGCTATACTTTGTGCTAAATACACTTCATTTTCTATAATTAATATCTTCAACTTACTTCTTCCAATTAAAATATTTTAAATTTGCGTTTGACCAAACGCCAACACCTTCAGACCTACCGATAAACTTAATGTTTCACGCATTTGCTCTTTATAGTGTGCTAAACGTGGTGTCTGTGCAGTGATAGTAATATCAACATTAACAATTACATAGCCGAAGTTATTTATCTTTGTGACTACATGACGTAAAAGTGTTTTTGAATCTATCCCTTCATATTCCTCATCATGGTCCGGAAACATCATTCCGATGTCACCCATACCAGCAGCACCTAAAAGAGCATCGATCAAAGAGTGGATAGCGACATCACCGTCACTATGAGCTATAAACCCAAAATCAGAATCGATTTTTACACCACCTAGCCACATTTCACCTTGTGTATCAAAAGCATGAACATCAAAACCGTTTCCACTAAATGTATCGTTTGAAGGTGGTGTTAAGCAAGAGATCTTGTTTAAATCTTCTACATAAGTGATTTTATGAGCTTCTTCATCACCTAAAACAAACTTTCTTGTCCCTCCTGCAGCTACTATCGCACTACTTTCATCGGTAAACTCTTCAGAGGTTTCAAGTGCTTTTCGTAATACTTCTGTTTTAGATAGCTGTGGAGTCTGCACTCGTTTAACTTTTTGACGATCAATAGTTTCATTCTCATATACAATTGTGTCTGTTGCTTTTAAGTAAGGGACAACACAATCTGCATCTAATTGAGCGTTGATAATCTTATGTAAAAAAGATTTGCTTACACAAGATCTAGCAATATCGCTGACTAAGAGATACTCACTTGTAACTTCAGCAAGAGCATTTTTAAGTGATTGTTGTCTTGTGTTGCCACCAGCAACAAACTCATAAGAGGCATATTGTTTCATAAAAGCAATATCCTCTTGAGAACTTACAACAATAATCTTTGAAAAGTTTTCTAGTTTTTCAAAATTTTGAGCGACGTAGTACCATAAAGGTTGTTCGTTAATACGTAACCACTGTTTTTTAACTCCCAATTCGAATCTAGTGGAGTTTCCAGCAGCCAGTAATACAAGTGTCAAATTTGACAAAGACTCTCCTGAACTTTAAAAGTGTTACGAAATTATACACATCAAAAACTTTTTAAATCTTAAAGTAGACGATTATTCCCCTCTTTTTCCAAATTTTTTTAGGTTAAATTAACTTTATTTGATTATATTTCCACTATATATAAATACATTTTAGGAGAAGCTATGAGATCTTCATGGGTAAAAGAGCGTGAAAACGATTCTGTTCGAACACAGATGTACTACGCTAAAAAAGGCATAATTACTCCAGAGATGGAATATGTCGCAAAAATCGAAGATTTGTCTCCTGAACTAGTTCGTAGTGAAATAGCACGTGGAAGATTAATTATTCCGGCTAATGTGAATCATACTGCACTAGAACCAATGGCAATAGGTCTCGCAGCTAAATGTAAGATCAATGCAAATATCGGTTCATCGGCAATTGCTTCAGATGTTCAGGGTGAGATAGAGAAAGTGCAAGTATCGCAACATTATAAAGCTGATACTGCAATGGATCTTTCAACCGGTGGTGATCTTGATGAGATTAGAAAAGCGGTTATCGCAAACTCTAAAATTCCTATTGGGACAGTACCTATTTATCAAATTCTTCACGATGTAAATAACAAGATTGAAGATTTAAGTATAGAAGTGATGCTTGAGGTGTTAGAGCGTCAAGCACAACAAGGTGTATCTTACTTTACAATTCATGCAGGGTTTTTACTAGAGACTATGCCAAAAGTTGCAAAACGTAAGATGGGAATTGTATCTCGCGGTGGTTCACTTATGGCTGCTTGGATGATGCATTATCATAGAGAAAATCCGTTTTATACAGCATTTGATGATATTTTAGATATTTGTCGTAAGTATGATGTTTCTCTATCGCTTGGAGATTCACTTCGTCCAGGTTGTTTAGCTGATGCTTCTGATGATGCACAGTTAGGTGAGTTAAAAGTGCTTGGTGAACTTACACTTCGTGCTTGGGAAAAAGATGTACAAGTAATGATCGAAGGTCCGGGACATGTTCCACTTAATCAGATCGAGCGTAATATGAAGATCCAAAGAGAGCTTTGTCACGAGGCTCCTTTTTACATCCTTGGACCATTAGTAACTGACATTGCTGCAGGATACGATCATATCTCATCTGCAATTGGTGCTGCCGTTGGTGGATGGCATGGTGCATCAATGCTTTGTTATGTAACGCCAAAAGAGCACTTGGGTCTTCCAAATGCGGATGATGTTCGTGAAGGTATTATCGCCTATAAGATTGCAGCTCATGCTGCTGATATTGCTCGTGGTCGTAAAGGTGCGCGTGATGTAGATGATGAGATGAGTGATGCTCGTTATACATTTGACTGGGAAAAACAGTTTGAACTAGCTCTTGATAGTGAACGTGCTCGTGAGTATCATGATGAAACTCTTCCTCAGGATGTATTTAAAGAGGCAGAGTTCTGTTCTATGTGTGGACCGAAGTTCTGTTCGTACAAAATTACGCAAGATATTATGGACAATCCAGATGCTATCGCTGCTATCGCTGAAGAAGCGAAGTTAGCTGAAGCTCACTAAAATTTAAGATTTACCAAAGATATCGTAACTTTTGGATTTGTAAAAGATATTCAAATAAACGGAACTGATGTTAGCGCTACTGTTGATATCACGTCATCGGCTCCAGAAGTAGCACAACAAATTACTGATGAGGCTACAACTGAACTTAAACGTGCAGGAGCTACGAACGTTGTTATCAACATTAAAGCTCCAGTGATGCCAAGAGAGTCTTCTTCTCGTGGTAAAAACATCGCTCCACAAGTGAAAAACTTCCTTATGGTAAGTTCTGGAAAAGGTGGAGTTGGAAAGTCAACTACATCTGTAAATATCGCAGTTAGCTTAGCTAAAATGGGTAAAAAAGTTGGTCTTTTAGATGCAGATATCTATGGTCCAAACGTTCCTCGTATGCTTGGTGTAAGTGATATTAAGCCAGAAGTAAACGGAAACAAAGTTCTTCCAATCAAAGCGTATGGTATTGAGATGATGTCTATGGGTTCACTTATGGAAGAGGGGCAAT
Organism: Sulfurimonas sp.; assembly: GCA_037384685.1. Taxonomy (GTDB): domain Bacteria; phylum Campylobacterota; class Campylobacteria; order Campylobacterales; family Sulfurimonadaceae; genus Sulfurimonas. The sequence goes on along the minus strand of JARRNV010000029.1, from coordinate 6,809 downwards.
CTTTAATCTGGCGTGGTGCTATGATTATGAAAGCGATCGAGCAGTTCTTACGTGATATTTTATGGTCAGAGTTAGATTCAGTAATTTGTTGTGCTACTTCTGGAGCCGATGACGTGATATCAACAGTAGCGCTAACATCAGTTCCGTTTATTTGAATATCTTTTACAAATCCAAAAGTTACGATATCTTTGGTAAAGGAACTTCTGAGCCAATGGCAAAAGAGTTTGATACTGAAATTATCTCTGAGATTCCTATCGAGCCAGCTATTAGAACTGGTGGTGATGAAGGAAAACCTGTAAGTTTTATAGCTCCTGAGAGTGAGAGTGCAAAACGTTATATGCAAGCTGCTGAGTCTATTTGGGCTTTCATTGAAGATATCAATGCAAGTGGTGGTGTAGATAATGCTGCTGTTCAACCAACTACACCTCCAGGTGTAAGTGCATGTTCAACTGGTGCATCTACTGCAGCACCACAACAACAATCAAGTGACGAAAGTTGCGGAACAGGATGTGGTTGTCACTAATGTGACGACTACATAACTTTATTTTTCTTCTTTTTATCCAACTAAATTAAATATTAAAAATCCAAATTAACATAAAATTAACAATATTTTGTTAAAACTTTACAAAGCTTTTTTAATCTTTTAAGGAAGTATTTTTAGGGAAGGCTGCTTGTCTATAAAAGTTTGGCGACCAAGATAGACAAGCAATTTAGGTTGCAAAGCAACGCTTACATTATACTCTACATATTTTTAAGTATTGCTTCGTTTTTATAAAAAAGTTTGTTTTTTTCAAACTTTTTTCGTCATTTTAATAAGGAGCGATTGTGGATACAATAGGACAATTCCCATTGTTTTATTTTCCAGAGTATGGAAGTGCTTGGATGATGGGTATTACAGGAACAATACACATCTTAGCATCTCATACATCTGTTGGTGCAGCAATGTTATTTGCATTTTTAGCTTATAAAGGCTACAAAGAAAATACTACACAATATTTACCATATATGAAAAAGTACGGTATGTTTTTACTGATTTTTTCATACGTTATAGGTTCTATCACAGGTCCCGGAATCTGGTATACAGCAACGGCTGCAAGTCCAAGAGGAATTAGTGCGCTGATACATAATTTTGTATGGGTATGGGCAACAGAATGGGTCTTTTTTGTTTATGAAGTTATTGGTGTTTTTGCTGTTGTTTATTTTATCAATAAAGTAGATATACGTACACATCTAAAACTTACATATACATTTGCATTAGCATCTGTCGGTACGTTAGCACTTATCATCGGTATTATCAGTTTTATGATGTGGCCGGGTAATGAGGCATTTTACATAACAGGAAGTGCCAGTGATGGTTTTTTTGGTATAAATACTTTCCCGCATATGTTTTTAAGAATAGGTTTTATGATTATGATGTCAGGTGTTATTGGACTTGTGATCTCTAGTGCTATGAAAACTGAAAATCCTCAACTTTCTCGTGAACTTACTAAAAAGATGGGTTATGTGAGTTTACTTGGGGGTTTTGTAACTATGTTCTTCTTTATGTGGTACATGGGAACATTACCTGAAAATGCACATGCAGTATTTAATATCTCAAAAGATAGTATTATTCAAAATAGACTTATTTTAACAGTTGTATTTTCTTTATACTTTTTACTTGCAATTATGAAACCAAATTATATCAATCCTCTCGTTGCCTCAACGATGATAGTTGTTGTTTTACTAGCTGGATTATGGCCTGGAGAAAAATTGCGTGAATCTATGAGAAAGCCTTATGTTGCCGGTCAATATATGTATTCAAATCAGATTATAAGTCGTGATGTACCAGGTAAGGGGATTAAAAGTGAACTTCCAGTTATTGCTGAAAAAGGTTTGTTGCAAGTTAATCCTTTTATTCCTCAAAACTTAAAAGTTATTACAGATGAGAACAAATTGGAGGCTGGAAAACTTTTAGCAAAACTATCATGCTCAAATTGTCACTCATTAGAGAAAACAGGAGTATATAGACCATTAAAAGATAGATTGGCAGGTATGGATAAAGAGGCGATCAAGTCTATCCTTTATGCGATAGGTGCAGGCGGGATGACGTATATGCCTAAACTTCAACTACCAGACCAAGAATACGATGCAATTGCAGAGTATCTTGCATCACAACACTATTAAGGAGGAATTTATGGATGCATCTACATTATTAGCTCTTCGTGATCCTGCTGGAGTTCCTTTTTATCCAGTAGTGTTTCAGGCGCTTTATATTTTAACATGGGCACTTCATGCTGCTTTTGTGTTCCTATCATTAGGGGCTATGGGCTTGTCATTGTATGGAACAATGAAACAAAAAACAGATTCAAATTGGAAAATATTAACACCCCATTTGATCCAAACAGGGAAAATTAGTGTCTCAATCTTGATTGTTTTAGGAGTAGCACCATTACTTTTTACACAAGTTATCTATGATCCAAACTGGTATGTTGCAAATACACTCTCTGGTATGTGGGTATTTACATTTATCTATACGTTGATTGCAGGTTATGTTATGTACTACTGGTACTATTATGCAAACCATGCAAAAGAGGGTGGGGGAAAACTTATAGGTTTTATCTCATTTGCTATTTTAATCTTTGCTGGTGTAATGATGCATAACTTTGCAGTGACTTCAATTATGCCAAATCAATGGATGGAAATGTACGCACCAAATGGTATTGTTGATACAAGTGGGACGACATTTAATGTTGATACTATAAGATTACTTTTTATGTTTAGTTTATCTATCCCTGTTGTTGGTGTATTTTTACAAAACTATAGTAGATTTATCTCTACAAGAGAAGATTTTTCTACGGAACTTAAAGCTTATACAGCTTCTTTGGGTACAAAACTAGGTGTGTACGGTTTGATATTAAGTGCATTGTTATTTGTTGCTTGGATGTTACAAATTGGTTATTTAACAAATCCAATCACAATTGCTACAGTTATTGGTGTCGTCATTCTACTGATTATGATCGCTCGAAATAACAATAGTTACCTTACTACTATTATGTTGGTTATTGTAGCATTGTTGATTTCAGGTGTGAGAGAAGTTATTCGATACGATATCATGTCAGATTTGGGATACAACATTTATGACTATACAGTTAACCTTGAGATACCGACTATTACAATGTTTTTACTTACGTTTTTAATCATGGGTGGTGTAGGTGTAGCTTATATCTTAACTATGGCTTGGAAAGTTGGAAAAACAGAAGGTGTTTTTGATGGCACAAAAGAGCCAACGGTAAATAGACTTGCTAATTATACAATTAGTATTATGGTTGTTTGGATGGTTGTTTATTTTGGATGGGGTATGTTTACTCTATTTAGTAATATCTTATAGTTACATAAGGGAAGATGAAAACTCTTCCCTTGCTTTGTATTTATGTAAGAGAGCTCATAGATTTATTATTTAACCTCCAGATTCAAAGCAACAATAAACATGACTCTCTTTCATAAATGTTCAAATTAAAAATTATCTCCACTACCAAACATCTCTTGTTTAAATTCAACTATCTTATTTCTACCTGTATTTTTAGCTTCATAAAGAGCCGTATCTGCAAACTTAATTGTTTTCCAAATACTATCCCCATCGCTTGGATATTGGGCAATACCAATACTGATTGTCTTTTTCAGTTTTTCACCACTACCGACATCGAATGTTAATTCGCAAAATGCTTTATGAATTTTCTGGGCTACAGCAACTGCACCTTCTGGGGTTGCATTATAAAGCATTACTAAGAACTCTTCCCCACCATAACGAATAGCTAGATCAGATTCTCGTGAATTTTCTTTAAGAACATTAGCAAGTTCCACAATAACTTTATCTCCAATATCATGACCGTATGTATCATTTACCATTTTAAAGAAGTCTACATCAAGCATTAAAACAGAGTAAGTATCATGTTTTCTATCTGCTTGGCTCATAACTTGATCAATAAACTCTTCTAAAAATCTTCTGTTATATAGTCCTGTCATACCGTCTCTTAGTGAGCTATCGCGAAGTCTCGCTGTAAGAATTCTACTCTCTATTACAGGTTTTGCTGCTTCAAGATAGTTTCTAATACTTGGCGTTATCACATGAATGTCATTTACTTGAGCTTCATCTTTTGCAAATATATTTAATACTACAGAGTAATCTTCATTAATAGTAAACGGAATACATACATAGTAATCATCTTGTTTTGCACATTGTTGACAAAGTTCCGTAAAGTCTGTTGAGATAACATCTGCTTGTGTTCTAAATGCACGACATAAGGTTGCTTGTTTATCAACATTACCATTACAAAGTTTTTTATCTTCTGATGCATAAATAAGTTTTCTGTCGTTATTCACTTGGTTTATTTCATAAAAGGCAAAAGTATAAAGTTCAAATTTATGCTCCATCGCATCAACAAATCGTTTATACACAGTTTCTTTATCAAGATCTAGCTCTATAGTCTTTTTAAATTTATAAATATCTGAGAGTTCACCTATAATCGTTTTAGCCTCAAAAAGTGGATCTTTAGAAGCTATACACCCTTGAGGGATAAAAGTTGAAAGGTTATATTTGATATTTCCAAAAGTTTCCTGCATCTTACTAAAGAGTGTATTTAGTTGTTCTGTAATTTGGCGAGCTTCCCCTTTTACATTGGTGAAAAATTTATGTGTAAAATCACCGCTGTATGCTTTTGTAATTCCCTCTTGCATACTTGCAAAGAGCTTCATATAAGGAGAGACGTAATGGTTGATCAATAAGAGTGCTATAACAATAAATACAAGGTTAATAATAAGGATTTTAAAAATAGTTAACATACCGACATTACGCATATTTGTAATATCAAACTCCATAGAGATTACACCTAGAATATCATCTCTTTGAACATCATGACAGCTTAAACAATTTGGCTGAGAGGTTGTAGCTTTATATGGAATAGATACCCTGAGTATAATTGCATCAGCACCGTCGTGGATTGTTTTAATCGTATGACCGCTTTCAAGTACTTCTTTATCTGTTTTATCACGGACCGTCTCACTATTAAAACCAGGACCATATTGTTTAATAACACTTGGTGAACGAACTAGCCAGAGAGATTTTACATCACTATTATTATTTGAGATTTGATCTAAAAAGTATTGACGCTTATCCATCATCCCGTTAACCATATGTGCAGTAAGACCATCTTTTACTATAGCTGCAGTTGTAGCTGCTTTTTCAGTAGCGCTTTTAATACTATAATCTCTAAAGTTAAGAGATACATTTATGATAGTTGCTATTGCAAGCCCTAGTAACATGATAGTTACTATAAATAATAGTTTAAACTTTGTTCCCATATATTCTACTCCACTGTTACGCTTTTAGCTAGATTTCTCGGCATATCTACATCATTACCTAATCTTATAGATACTTCTAATGAAAGTAATTGTACCACAACCATCATTTCAAAAAACTCTAACATATAATGTGTATGTTGTTTTGTTTGTATAAAATCATCCGCTTTATCAAATTCTAATGGACTGATAGCACAGATCGTAGAGTCTCTGGCACTTAGTTCTTCTACATTACTTTTTGCTTTTTCATAGAGCATCATTTCAGGTAATAATGCTATGGTAAAGAGCTCAGGATCGGCAAGTGCAATTGGCCCATGCTTCATCTCACCACTTGGATACCCTTCGGCATGTAAGTATGAAATCTCTTTAAGTTTTAGTGCACCCTCTAATGCTAGCGGATAAAAGATATCTCTTCCTATAAAAAAGAATCCATGTCCGTGAAGATATCTTTTTGAGAGTCTTCTTATTTTTTCATGAATTTCATCACGAACTTTGACTGAAGCAGGAATTTGACGGATAACCTCTATTTGCTTAGTGATTTCTGCAGATTCAAGAGTATTTCGTAAGTTTGCTAAGTGTAGTGAAAGCATCCAAAAGATAGTTACTTGAGTCGCAAATGCTTTTGTGGAAGCTACTCCCTTTTCAACGCCGGCACGAGTAAGAATTGTTGCATCTGAGAGTCTTACCATTGAAGAGTTGTCCACATTACAAATCGTAAGTGTTTTTAGACCTGCATTTTTTGCCATTTTAAGGGTTTCAAGAGTATCTGCTGTTTCACCACTTTGACTAATTGCAACAAAAAGAGTATCTTTTGTCATAATAGGGGAACGGTATCGAAATTCACTTGCAACTTCAACAGATGTTTTTATTTTAGAGTAACGTTCAAAAAGGTATGAGGCTGAAAGTGCTGCATGGTAACTAGTTCCACATGCACATAGTTTGATCTCGTTAATACCATCAAAAAGTTTTTCATCAAGTTCTTCAAAGATTACTTTATCAGCTGCTAGTCTTCCTAACAATGTGTCTGTTATAACATGTGTTTGTTCATAGATCTCTTTCTCCATAAAAAAACGGAATCCATCTTTTTGCGCTGAGAGCTTATTTGTTGACAGTGGTGTAAAAAGAGGTTGCTTTTCTTTACCCACTTGGTTGAAAATTTTGATCTCATTTGGTGTTACATATCCATAATCACCGTCATCAAAATAGTTTACACTACTACACTGCCCGATTAATGGTGTATCGGAGGATGCAAAATATTTTTCATCCTCATCATTTACACCTACAAGCATAGGGGAACCGAATTTTGCAAAAAAGATCGTATCCTCTTTACTTTTTGTAACAAGTAAAATAGCGTAAGCACCTTGTAGTTGTGATACTGTTTTCTCAAACGCTTCAAATTCTGAAGTTGCAGTTTTTAAATTTTTTTCAAACTGATGTACAATGATCTCTGTATCGGTTTGGCTTAAAAAATGTAC
>JARRNV010000028.1:9719-11318 GCA_037384685.1 Sulfurimonas sp. | reverse complement strand
GTCAATTAAAACAGGTGCTTCATTTGATACTGAGATTGCTAGTTCCATATATTCATTTAACTCAGCCTCAGAGTAAACTATTTTCATACCGCGTCCACCAAGTACGAATGATGGGCGTACAAGAACTGGATAACCGATCTTTTCAGCAATAGCGGGAGCTTGCTCTTTTGCACTTGCTAGTCCATTTGCAGGTTGTTTTAAACCATGTTGATTTACAAAATTTGAAAACTGCTCTCTATCTTCTGCCAAGTCAATAACAGCTGATGGCGTACCGGAAATTTTTGCACCCATTTTTGTAAGAGCATCTGCAAGCTTAAGAGGAGTTTGACCTCCAAAGTGAACGATGATTCCATCGGGATCTTCATTTTCAATAACTTCACGAACATGTTCAAAATCGATTGGTTCAAAATAAAGTACATCTGAAGTATCGTAGTCAGTTGAAACTGTTTCAGGGTTACAGTTGTACATAATCGTTTCAATACCCATCTCTTTTAAAGCAAAAGCGGCATGCACACAACAATAGTCAAACTCGATACCTTGACCAATTCTGTTTGGTCCACCACCAAGGATTAGCACTTTTTTCTTATCAGACTCTCTTGTAGTTCGAGGAAGTTTTGTAATATTTGTGCTAGAGTAAAGATAAGGTGTTAATGCTTCAAACTCTGCTGCACATGTATCTACTTCATTAAACTCTTGTCTAATACCTAGTTTTTTTCTTGCCTCAAAAACATCATTTTCAGTAACTTTTTGATTTGTAGAAGCAGATACAAGCTGAGCAATTCTTTTGTCTGAAAAACCGTCAACTTTTACAAGTCTCATCGCTTCCTCTTCAAAGAGAACTTTGTCAGTCATGTTCTTTTCAGATTCTATAAGCTCTTGAATTTGGTAAAGAAACCATGGATCTATTTTACAAGTATCAAACATCTCTTCAACACTCATACCACGACGGAAACCTTCAGCGACGTAAAGAATTCTATCTGCATTAGGACGGCGAATTTCATGTTTAACAAATTCATCATCCCCGTCAATAGGATCTAAACCACATAAACCTGTCTCAAGTGAACAAAGTGCTTTTTGAAGTGACTCTTTAAAAGTACGTCCAATCGCCATTGCTTCACCAACAGATTTCATTGAAGTTGAAAGTGTACTTTGTGCTTCAGGGAACTTCTCGAACGTAAAACGTGGAACTTTTGTTACAACGTAATCAATTACCGGTTCAAACGCTGCAGGTGTTCCTGTAATGTCGTTTGTGATTTCATCAAGTGTGAAACCAACTGCAAGTAAAGTTGCTACTTTTGCGATCGGATAACCAGTTGCTTTTGAAGCAAGTGCTGAGGAACGAGATACACGAGGATTCATCTCGATAACGATCATACGACCTGTTTTTGGATCAATTGAGAACTGAACATTTGACCCACCCGTATCAACACCAATCTCACGTAAAATAGCAAAAGAAGCATCACGCATTCTTTGGTACTCTTTATCTGTAAGTGTAAGTGCAGGAGCTAATGTGATCGAGTCCCCAGTATGTACACCCATTGGATCGAAGTTTTCGATAGAACATACGATAATACAGTTATCCGCTTTATCACGAATAAC